>JBGVDY010000283.1:0-3052 GCA_045119585.1 Acutalibacteraceae bacterium
CTTGGGTGCAGGCGGCAAAACTATTACTTGGGATAACAATGTAAATGTTGTACTAAACGGCAATGTTGCCGCAGCATTTGCTATAGCTGGTAATGTTACTATTAATAAAAATTTAAATATTGATGCTAAAAAAGCTAAGTCTTTAGCCTTTTGGGATAAAGGCGGAAAGATGGAAGTTAAAGGCGCAATTAACATTTTATTAAATGGTATAGCTCTTGAAGGCGACATTCTTTCAATGGAAAACGTTACTGCAGGTGGCGGTATAAATATTGTTAAAGTTGTTTCAGATATTGAAAATGCAGTTTCTATGACGGATTCTACAGGTGTTTACAATGTTGCAGAAGGTTATATTGGTGTAGCCAAAAATACTGCAACAGGTGAAGAATTTGTTTCACAAAATGGTAAAATAACCTTACCTTCAAACGCTTATTACGAATTAAGAATTGTAGACAAATATGTAAACGACGGTGAAAAAATCAGCGTTTATAAGAATTGTACAATTGATTTAAGCGCAGAAGCTCACACAGAGAAAAAGGATAAGTTATTTATCGGTTGGAAAAAGGCTGACGGAACTTGGCCTGAAACCAATGCCGAATATACTGCAGGCGACGTATTAACTGCACAATATATTGACTTTGCAGATGGCGATTTTGTTATTGACAACATTGATGTAACAGAAGAAAATAGCATAAAGCTTAATATGGGCTTTACACAAACTGAAACAATAAATAACATTCCAAACGTTAATGAAAAAGGTGTTATTTGGGTTAAAACAGATACTGCCGGCGGTAGAGAAATCCGTGTAGATGAACCTATTGTTAAGACGTGGAATTGGGATGCGGCAGATAAAACTAAGTTTAGTGCAGGAAGCACGCTTGGCGCTCCGAATAAATCCGCAAATTCCAATAGTGCGGCTATCGAAATTTCTTCAAGCGATTATAATACCTTCTATACCGTAAGAGGTTATATTAAATATACCGATAAAAATGGTATAGATGGCGTAGTTTATAGTGATGAGGAAACTTCAAGTGCGTATAAGGTTGCAAAACAAGCTACCGATAGTAAGGCTATTTACACTACAATAATTGAAAAGGTTAAAGCTGATAACGAAGCTTTTGTTAAGGGTATTAATGAATCTGTTGTAGTGACTTATGATAAATCTAATACTTCTTATAAGCGTAATACCGATAGCTATGATGTATTTAGCAAAATTTCGGGCGCGGGAGATAATGTTAAGTACAAGAGAAATGCTGTTCTAACTGATGCAGGTGTTAAGGAAGAAGTTAATTTAGGTTGGCTTACTGATAGCCACTTTAATTATATCAACCAAACCGATATTGATAAAAACGTCACAAATGCACTTTCGGCTTATAGAGGTCGTTCATGGCTTAGAGACGGTTCGGCAATTAACTGCGCTGTAGATCAAGTAAACTATATGAATAAGGCCTTCAATAAAACTATCGTAACCGGTGATATGGTGGATTATTTGTCCTTTGGTTCATTATATACGACCAAAGCACTTATAGCAGACAAATCTATTAACGGCAGTATTTTAATGACTACCGGTAACCACGAGTTTGCAGAATGGTGTCAGCCTGATGAAACTGTTGTGGAAAAAATGACCTTAGCAGAGAAATATGCGCTTCTTTCAAAATCCTGGTCTAATGACCCAACCTATTATGCCGAAATCCTCAAAACCTCAAGAGGCGAAGATAATGTAATGATTATCCTTTTGGACAACGGTCGCATGAGCGGATATTATGCAGATGGCACACTCGAAAAATTGCAAGCAAGTGTTGCTATAGCTAGAGAAAAGAATATTCCTGTACTTATTTTCCAACACGTTGCTATGCCGACCTTCAACGAAAGCGAGGCAAAGGTATATTTTAGCACAGATAATATTAGTTTTGGTACCGAAAGTAATAACGATGGTTACACCGATATGCGTACCTACAATAACAAGGGTGGGGAAGTTACTACCTTTATTAGAAAGAATTACGATATTATTAAGGGTGTTTTTGTCGGTCACGAACATGAACAAGTGTACACCGAAATTACCACATTAGACGATGACGGTGCAATTATTGATGGTGAGTATATTCCGCAGTTCACATTAAGTTCTTCGGCTTATGGTTGTGTTGGAGAAATAACACTGGAAGCAAATTGTGAGCATAGCTTTACAAATTATGTAGCTAAGGATGAAGCTAAATGCGGCAAAAATGCTACCGAAATTGCTGATTGTGATAACGTTTATTGCGATGAAACCGACGTTCGCGATATCGAAGGTACTGCACTTGAACACAACTTCAAGTGGGTAACCGATAAGAAGAACAACTGTGGCGTTAAGGGTGCTAAGCATGAAGAATGTACTCTTTGTGAAGAAGTACGTAATGCGAATACAGTAATTCCTGCAACCGGCAAACATACCTACAGCAACAACTGCGATACATCATGTAATGTATGTAAAGCTACAAGAACTATTACTCATGCATACAAGACCACTACAACCAAGGCTACAACTTCTAAGAATGGTAGCATAGTTAAGGCTTGTAGCGTATGCGGTAAGCAAGCTAGTAAGACAACAATCTACTATGCTAAGAAGGCTAAACTTTCTACTACAGAGTACACCTATAACGGCAAGACCAGAAAGCCAACTGTTAAGGTATATGACTATAAGGGTAATAAGATTTCTTCAAGCAACTACGAAGTTTCTTATAAGGATAATAAGAAGGTAGGCAAGGCTACCGTTACTATTAAGCTTAAGGGCAAATATAGCGGAACCTTAAAGGCTACATTCAAGATTGTTCCTAAGGAAAGCAAAGTAGATAAGCTCACCGCAGCTAAGAAGAGCCTAAAGGTTAAGATTAAGAAGGTATCTTCACAGGCTTCAGGTTACGAGATCCAGTACTCAACTTCCAGCAAGTTCAAGTCTGCAAAGACTAAGAAGGTAACAAGCTACAAGACTACAAGTGTTACTTTGAAGAGTCTAAAAGCGAAGAAGACCTACTATGTAAGAGTACGCACCTACAAGACTGTAGACGGCAAGAAGTAC
>JBGVDY010000284.1:0-3443 GCA_045119585.1 Acutalibacteraceae bacterium
CAACGTTTACGCCTACGTGCTTCATACCGCAAAAGCTTCTTTTACCTGCAAGGCTTGCACCAAAAGCAGTTTCCATAGCAACCTTTTCATTAGGTGCCCATTCAGCATATATTTCCTTATATTTTGCGGCGTATTCAGTAATCTCGGTACTGGGTGTGCCGGGATAACTTGAAACAAAGCTACAGCCTGCTTCATAAAGACCGCGGGCTACCGCTTCGTTACCTAACATAAGTTTTTTCATTTATAACACCTCTAAAATTAGACATTAAAATATATTATACTACAATCCACCCTTAAAAGCAATTATTTTTACGGTCTTTTAAGGCTTAAATTTAAAATTAAAGCCGCAACTGCAAGAGCTAAAAGCAACGTAAAGGGTGCTACGTAGCTTCCGAAGGTGCTCAAAAGACTGCTGCAAGCAGTAGCCATAAATGAAGCGAATATAAGATTGCAGTTCATAATGCTAAAATTTGTAGCAAAATGCTTTTGTCCGTAAAAGGCGGATACAAACGCCGAAACCATTGTAGGACAAGAGCCATAAGAAAGCCCTGTAAGACAAAGCCCTGCGATACATATTATAACCGAGCCTGTAAAGACCGATAAAAGCGTTGTTCCTGCCGCCACAATAGTTAAAATTGTGGCAATAAGCATTGTTGTCTTTCTGCCAAAGGCATCAAACATAGCACCTGTAATAATACGACCAAGTCCGTTACAAACCGCCAACACACCAACAAGGCTTGTAGCGAGCGCCACCCCACTTCCTACCGAGAGTGCCAAATCCCGCGCAAAGCTTATAACCGAATTACCAACTGCCGTTGCAAAAGCAAGCAACAAAAAAGCACGCCAAAAAGAAAAACGCTTTAGCATATCCTTTGCAGAATAATCACTTTGTGTGAAGTTTTCGCTATGGTTGTTGCCCTTCTTTTTAGGTTGCGGCAAAACAGTATCGGCTTTGGGGCGTTTTAAAAACAGACTAACAAAACCCAAAACCAAAAAGAGTGCTGCACCTAAAAGAATATATGTACCACGGCGGTTAAGACTTGTTTTAAATAATATATCGGCAAGATTTCCAAGAATTAACGAGCTCGCGCCGAATCCCATCATAAGACAGCCTGTGCAAAGTCCCTTTTTATCGGGGAACCAAGCGCTAACGGTAGAAATCACTACGTTATATGCTATACCAATACCAAGACCTGCCAAAGTAGCATAAGTTACGTAAAGTAATACAACGCTGCTTCCGTTTAAAAGTCCGGTAAGTGCCATACCGCTACCAGATAGCAAAGCCGAAATAACGGTTGCAAATTTTACTCCGATTTTTCGGGCTAAAACACTGCCCAAAAGGCCGCCTATGCAGAAGAAACACATAGTAAGTGTAAAGTTTAAAGAAAGTGCCTGAGCAGACCAATTAAAATCAGTTGAAAAAGGAATTTTAAGAATTGACCAGGCATAAATAATTCCGGCAAAAAGCATCGCCAATACCGATGCTAAAAGAATTAGCCAACGATACAAATTTTTTACCTGTAAATTCATAATTAAAACTCCTTAACTGTTAATTTGTGCCTCCACAAGTCCATCAGGACAATATTTTTTGCGAAGCACGGGTTTTTCAATTTTACCCGTTGGATTACGGGGAATTTTATCAAAAACAATTTTTCTGGGTCTTGTATACCTTGGAAGTTCCTTGCAAAATTCGTTAATTTCTTCTTCGGTACAAGTCATTCCATCTTTAATTTCTATAATTGCGGTAGCAATTTCACCTAGTCTTGCATCAGGAAGACCAATTACCGCAACGTCCTTAACTGCATCATATTTACGGATAAGGTTTTCTATCTGAACGGGGTAAATATTTTCACCACCCGAGATTACAACGTCTTTTTTACGGTCAACTAAGAAGATAAAGCCGTCTTCATCTTTTTTAGCCATATCACCCGTGTCAAGCCAACCGTTCTTTACAATTTCGTTATTGGCTTCGGGGTTTTTGTAGAAGCAGTCCATTACACCGGGACCTTTTACAGCTAATTCACCAATTTCGCCATCAGCCACTTCGTTACCGTTTTCATCAATGATTTTAACTTCCCAAAGGTAGCCTGCTTTTCCTATAGCGCCAACCTTTTCTACGTTTTCAACACCTAAATGCACACAACCGGGACCTATAGATTCACTTAGTCCGTAATTGGTATCGTACTGGTGATTTGGGAAATATTTAAGCCATCTTTTGATAAGACTTGGCGGTACAGGTTGTGCACCTATATGCATAAGTCTCCATTGGCTGAGTAGGTAATCGTTAAGACTGATTTTTCCCGAATCAACCGCATCTAATAAATCCTGTGCCCACGGCACCAAAAGCCAAACTATTGTACACTTTTCTTCGGTAACGGTGCGCAAAATCCATTCAGGCTTAACACCACGAAGAAGTACTGCTTTACTACCTGCAAGAAGACTGCCAAACCAGTGCATTTTAGCACCTGTATGGTAAAGTGGCGGTATACAAAGGAACACGTCTTCCCTTGTCTGTCCATGATGGTTTTGCTCGGTTTTACAAGAAGAAATAAGTGCTCTATGTCTATGTAGAATAGCCTTTGGAAAACCTGTGGTACCCGATGAAAAGTAAATTGCTGCAAAATCATCTTCACACAAAGCAACCGGTGGTGCCGAAGATGAACAGTAACCGCTTAAAATCTCCCAATTTTCAGCATAAGCGGGTACGTCCTTGCCAACAAAAAGCTTTGTTTTAACCTGTGTTAAATCATTTACAACGCTATCTACACGCTCTAAAAACTCGGGACCGAAAACCAAGCCTTCACAATCGGCTAAATCAAGACAGTATTTAATTTCTTCACCTGAATAACGGAAGTTAAGCGGTACCGCAATACAACCCGCCTTTAAAATACCAAAATATATTGGCAACCATTCAAGCGAGTTCATTAAAAGAATCGCAATTTTGGTGCCACGCTTAATGCCACGGCTCAAAATAAGATTTGCAAAACGGTTTGCCTTACGGTCAAAATCCGCCCAAGTCATTTCTCTACGGTACGGTGCATCATTAGCGCTTTCAATAAGACTTGCTTCGCGCCAAGTTACCGCGCTGTCACGCTCTTCAGAAGGATTAACTTCAACTAAAGCAACCTCACTACCATATAGTCTAGCATTTCTTTCCAATAAATCTGTAATTACCATTTCTTCACCTTAAAAAGTAGAATTTTTAACAACATAACACATTTTAGCACTTTAAAGCGTTAATGTCAAGAAGTGTTTTTAAAAAATTCAAAATATTTATAATTTTTAATTTCTTAACACACATTAAGTCATGACCTCCGGCTAAGCCGGAGGCTTGAATAGCCCTTCAAGGGCATTTTACAGACGAAACCCCTAAAGGGGCGCCGAAAAGGTTTGCCGACTGCATTTCTTTTTCCGGCTACCCCTCAAGGGGTTTTATTTATGCC
>JBGVDY010000285.1:0-2280 GCA_045119585.1 Acutalibacteraceae bacterium
TATGCACTGGGGTGAAGAATATCAGCTAACCGCTAACACCTGGCAAAAATCAATTGCTCAAAAGCTTTCAAATCTTGGTGTGGATATAATTGTGGGCGGTCATCCGCATGTTGTACAACCTATCGAGCTTATTCACGCTGAAGATAGCAACCGCACCACCGTTTGTGTTTACTCTTTAGGCAATGCAGTCTCTAACCAACGCCGCGAGCTTATGAGCAGTTCACCTAAAGGTCACACCGAAGACGGAATTATGTTTTCTTATACCCTTAAAAAATCAAATGGAACAGTATCCCTACAAAGTGTAGACATTATTCCCACTTGGGTTAAAAAATATTCTAAAGGTAGCGGCTACAAATATACAATCTACCCCATAGATGGCACTGAATATTCGGGCATTTCTTCTAAACTTGAAGAGTCCTTAAACCGCACAAAAGCCATTGTAAAAGACGGACTTAACGAATGTCAGAAACACCTTGGTTGCGAGGTTACTTTTGAATAAAAATATCTTGCAAAAATATGTGCCATATGCTATACTAAACTTGAAAATATATTATAAGGATGGATAAAATATGAATTTACTAAATAAACCCTTCGCCCAAACAGGCAATTATCTTTGCACTTGGGATTTGCAGGAAAAAATTGCCTTAAAACTTAATATTGATGGTAAAAGCATTCCAATAAAACAGCGAAACACTTTGAACGACAATATGCTTTTTGGTGAAAATTCGCTCTTTCACGTAGTACCGAAAGAATATATCGAAAGCTTATATTTCCTTATTGATGACGGCTGGGACGTTCCGTACGGAACCGATGCAAATGAATCGAAAGCTCCTTTCGGCTCGCTTATTTTAGACGGTGAAAAATTCAAAAGCTACGGCGCCACCCCTACCGAACGTCTTAAAACCTTAAACCAAAAGGTTAAGGATATGGGATACGCAGGTTTAGGTCTTTGGATTTCACCGCAAATACCTTTTGAAAATGAAAATACAACTATGGAAGACCACCGCAAGCACTGGTGTGAGCGTGCGAAATGGTGTAATGATGCAGGTGTAAAATATTGGAAGATAGACTGGGGCGCACACGCCTTCAGGCGTGATTATCTTGAAATGATGACCGAGTGTATAAGAGAAAACGCTCCCGACTTACTAATAGAACACGCTGTGGTTCACACTCCGTTCGGCGGACCTAGGACCCCTGAAGATGAAATCGCTAAAAAAATGGCAAACATTATGGAAATAAGTGACTTCTTCCGTACATACGATGTTTGCGAGCCGTTTTCAAACACTATAACGTTTTGCAGAACAAACGCACTTTTGTGTAATGTAAAAAAGGAAAATTTTATACACAACGCAAAAGGATATGTGAATATTGAAAGCTCGCCCGAAATAGCGGCAGGACTTGGTCTTAATATGGGCATTATGGCATATAACGGAAACGTAGGTGCTTGCCTTAATTGGCAACGCTTGGCACCGCCAATGTCAATATTTGATGCCGATTATATTAAATCAAACGAAATTTTAACAGACAGCGCCTTTTTTGAAACATCACCTGTTTGGTGGTATGATGCAAAGGGACAGGAAATTTCTTGTTGTGTTCCTTCAATGGCAGCAAGGGGTACAAAACTTCCGAAAGTGGAAGCCGACACAGTAAAACCCATTGTACTTGCAAGCTGCAATAATAAAACAAAGGCTTATGCCGTATCCACACTTAAGCGTTGCTTTGATATGAATAAAAGCGTTGTGGCACCCGCAGCGGTTACCATCTTCCCCGAAGACTTAACCGCACCGATCGGTGTATTCGGATACTACAAAACGCTTAATATAGAATTCCCCGAAGCAATTCCAAAAAATGCAAAAATCTACGCTCAATGTTTACTTGAAGACCAAGCAAAAGACGTTACCGAAAAAGTAACCATCAGTAACAATATGCTAACCATTGACGGCAAAGATTTAAGATTATGGGGTAGAAAATCTAACGCCATTGGCGATACTGAAGACCCCGCACTTATTTTACAAATAATTATTTAAAGAGACTATAATTATGAAAGCTTATGAAAAATTGTATAACTTTATAATTAATAAAGAACACCACGTTTACCGTCACACAGTTGATTGGGATTTGGGTAAAGAGTATAGCGAAAAGGGACTTTCGCCTATTGAACGTATGGCAGACCGCTTTGAGCGTATGGTAAAAGAAGAAAAAGCAGTTATTTTGCCCGATGAAAAGATTGTTTTTCTTCGTACTGTTGCAAATTTACCCGATTGCTTTACCGAAGACGAG
>JBGVDY010000286.1:0-3945 GCA_045119585.1 Acutalibacteraceae bacterium
GAGCAGTTCTCTATGACAGAGTATCTAAAAGCGGATAGAAATGAATTAGAAAAAGAATTCGCCGCTGTTCGCAAAGAATATGAAGCGCTTCGTTCGCTTCATTTATCGCTTGATATGTCGCGCGGGAAACCCGGCTTCGACAATATGGATTTAAGCGAAAAAATGTTTGACCTTGTAGGCAATGATACAGGCTTTAAAAACATAAGCGGTATTGACTGCCGTAACTATGGCGGTCTTGACGGACTTACCGAAATGAAAAACCTTTTTGCCGAAATATTGGATTTAAAGCCCGATCAGATTATAGTGGGCGGCAACTCCTCACTTAATATGATGTTTGACACTATAGCGCAGGCTATGACTCACGGTATGGGTGCCGAGCCTTGGTACGAGTGTAAAGAGCGTAAGTTCTTATGTCCCGTTCCCGGTTACGACCGTCATTTTGCTATTGCGGAATATTTTGGCTTCAAACTTATTCCTATTGAAATGGATGCTGAAGGTCCTATAATGGAGCAGGTCGAAGAATGGATACAGGATGAAACCGTAAAAGGTATTTGGTGTGTACCGAAATACTCTAACCCCAACGGCATTACCTATTCGGATAGAGTTGTTAAAAGAATGGCTGCCTTAAAGCCTAAAGCTCGTGACTTCCGTATTTTTTGGGACAACGCTTACGTGGTGCACCATTTATACGATACCCCCGATGAGCTTCTTAACATCTATAACGAGTGTGTAAAAGCAGGCAACCCTGATTTACCGCTTATTTTTACATCTTCTTCTAAAATCACCTTCCCGGGTGCGGGTGTTGCGGCGGAAGCAGGCAGTCCTAACAACGTGGCTATGCTTAAAGACAGAATGCAGTACCAAACCATAGGACCTGATAAACTTAATCAATTAAGACACGCAAGAATGTTCCGCAACAAAGACGATGTTGATAAGCACATGAAAAAGTTAGCTGATAAGCTTCGTCCCAAGTTCGACGCAGTGCTTACTGCATTAGATAAGAACTTAAACGGCTTAGGTGTTGCCGAATGGACCAAACCTAACGGCGGTTACTTTATAAACCTTAACGTTATGGACGGCTGCGCTAAACGCGTAACTCAGCTTTGCGCCAACGCGGGTATGACCTTGACCCCCGCAGGCGCTACCTATCCTTATGGTTATGACCCAAAAGACAGCAATCTTCGTATTGCTCCCTCTTTCCCAAATGTTGAAGAAATTGCCAAAGCGGCAGAAGTACTTTGCGTTTCGGTTAAATACGCTGTGCTTGAAAAGATTTTAGAAAACTGATTTAATTGACAAAATAGAATTAGTTTTGTATAATAAATATAATTTGAATATTGGAGGATTTGCCAATGAAGTCTAAAAGAACAGGCAAACCGGTATTCTTCGTAGTGTTCCTTTTAATCATTGCATTAACTTATACCGCATTTTTCGGTGTAAGCAACTACTACGGTGATACCAAACAGGTTTATGTAAAAGGTGCCGAAGATATCCGTTGGGGTATCGATATAAACGGCGGTGTTGAGGCGGTTTTCTCGCCCGACAAAAAGGATGTTGATATTTCTTCGGAAGATATGGACTCCGCAAAAGCAATTATTGAAACCCGTCTTGTAAACCAAAATATTACAGACTATGAAATTTTTGCTGACAAGAACAACAACCAAATTATTGTACGTTTCCCTTGGGCTGCCGGTGAAAGCGATTTTGACGCTACAAAAGCTGTACAAGAGCTAGGCGAAACCGCAATGCTCACCTTCTGCGAAGGCGAAACACAGGATAAGGTTATCTTAACCGGTTCTGATGTTAAGGACGCTTATGCAGGAAGCGACCCTGAAGATGCTACACAATTTGTTGTAGTGCTTGAGCTTAACAAAAGCGGTACTTCCAAATTTGCAGATGCAACACAGCGTCTTATGAACCAAACCATTTCTATTTGGATGGACGAAACAATGCTTTCCGCTCCTACTGTAAATGCTGTTATTACTGATGGTAATGCAATCATTACAGGTATGGCAACCGCTGACGATGCTACCGCACTTGCTCAAAAGATTAAGGCCGGTGCTCTTCCCTTTGCTTTAACTGTTGACGATAGTAAGCTTCAGGTTATTTCACCTACCCTTGGTCGTAACGCACTTAACGTTATGCTTATTGCAGGTTCTATTGCATTCGGTCTTATTTGCTTACTTATGATTTTGCGCTACCGCATGAACGGTTTCGTAGCTTCGCTTGCCCTTTTAGGACAGTTGGCAGGCTCTATTGCTTGTATTTCCGGTTACTTTGGCGGTGTAGACAGCTTCACCCTTACAATCCCCGGTATTGCGGGTATTATTCTTTCAATCGGTGTTGGTGTTGACTGTAACGTTATCGCTGCTGAACGTATTAAGGATGAATTCGAAAAAGGCAAAACCATTGACGGAAGTATTGATTCGGGTTACAAAAACTCACTTAGCGCTATTATCGACGGTAACGTAACAATTATCATCGTATCTATAGTACTTATGGGTGCTTTCGGTACACCAGACAGTCTTTTAGCTAAGGTTTTCGCTCCCTTGATGTCACTCTTCGGTACACAAATCACAGGTACTATCTACTCCTTCGGTTACACCCTCTTAGTAGGTACTATATTCAACCTTATAATGGGCATTTTAGCCTCTAAGCTTATGCTTAAGAGTATTTCTCAGTATAAGTTCTTAAGAAAGCCTTGGCTCTATGGAGGTAAGAAAAATGCGTAAGTTTAACATTGATTACTCTAAAACCTTTAAACCTGTGCTTATTGTTTATCTTTCTATATTCGTTATTGGCGCAATACTACTTGCTATTTTCGGATTAGACCTTGATATTAACTTCTCAGGCGGTACAAAAATTTCTTATTCATATTCCGGCGAAGTAGAGCTTAGCGATGCTGAAAAGGTTGTAAAAGATACTATTGATAACAAATTTACAATCTCTCAAAGCACTTCCCTCGCAGGCGACACAAAAACTATTGAAGTTGCCCTTGTAGGTAAGAATGCACTTTCAGCCGAGGCTCAGCAAGAGCTTGCAGAAGCACTTCAGAAGAAATTTAAAGATAATAAAATTGAGATTTACAATGCTAACTCAGTAAGCCCGACTATTGCAGGCTCATTCTTCTTAAAGAGTATGGTTGCAATGCTTATAACCGCTATTTTGGTTGTTATTTATGTAGGCTTCCGCTTTAGAAAAATCGGTGGTATTTCGGCTGCCCTTACTGCACTCTTTGCGTTGGTATTCGACATTTTAATCGCCTTTACCACCTGCATTATATTCAGACTACAAATTGACCTTAACTTTATAGCAGTAATACTTACAATACTTGGTTATTCACTTAATGATACTATCGTTATCTACGACCGTATCCGTGAAAACAGTCGTCTTTATTCCGAAAAGAAAATTGGCGAAGTTGTTAATATGAGTATTAATACCGTTATGATTCGTAACATTGTAACAACCGTAACTACCATTATTGCCGTACTTACAATCGTTATTGTTGCTGAGTTCTTTGGTCTTACAACCCTTCGTACATTTGCAATTCCTATGACCTTCGGTCTTGTTTCAGGTTCTATTTCTTCAATATTCCTTTCAGGTCCACTTTGGGTTATTTGGAAAAATTACAGAGCTAAAAAAGCTAAATAAAAATATGCAAAAAATATCCGCGATTCACAAATTTGTGAATCGCGGTTTTTTATGTTTATTTTTCTAATTAAATAAGCTTTACTTATTTATTAGCAGCAGCCTTGCCACTTCATAGCTTCTGCAACCTTTAAGAAGCCTGCAATGTTAGCACCGGCACAAAGGTCGCCTTCAAGGCCGTATTCCTTAGCAGCATCGAAAGAGCTCTTATAAATGTTAGCCATAATCTGCTTTAATTTAGCATCTACTTCTTCAGCAGTCCAGCTATAACGCATTGAGTTCTGGCTCATTTCAAGA
>JBGVDY010000287.1:0-5476 GCA_045119585.1 Acutalibacteraceae bacterium
TATCCTCCTGCATATCCTTGTTATAGGCCAAAGGAAGACCCTTAAGTGTGGTAAGCAATGCCATAAGGTCGCCGTATACTCTACCTGTCTTACCGCGAACAAGCTCGGCCATATCGGGATTTTTCTTTTGGGGCATAATACTTGAGCCTGTAGTGTAGCTATCGTCTAATTCAATAAATTTAAACTCCCAACTTGACCAAAGTATAATTTCTTCCGAAAAACGTGAAAGGTGCATCATTAAAATAGAAAAAGCCGACAAAAGTTCTAAACAAAAGTCGCGGTCAGATACACCGTCAATACTGTTAAGCGAAATACCGCTAAAGCCTAAACGAGCGGCTTCAAACTCACGGTCGGTGTTATAGGTAGTACCTGCAAGCGCACAGGAGCCTATTGGACACTGTGACCACATTCTATTTGCCGCATCCTTTATTCTTTCATAGTCGCGCTTTAACATAAAAGCATAAGACAAAATATGGTGCGCAAAGGATATAGGCTGAGCTCTTTGTAAATGGGTATAACCCGGCATTATAGCATCCTTATATTCTTCCGCCTTATCTTTAATAACGTTAATTAAATTTAAAATAAGTTTACTAATTTCTTCGCAAGCCTCTACACCAAGATAAAGCCTAATATCAAGCGCCACCTGGTCGTTACGGCTACGCGCGGTATGAAGTCTTTTACCTGCATCGCCTATTCTTTTGGTAAGCTCGCTTTCAATAAACATATGTATATCTTCGGCATCCATATCAAAAGGTAAACTGCCGTTTTCGATATCTTCAAGTATCTGACTTAGACCATTTAAAATCTTTTCATACTCATCTTTACTAATAATGCCTTGATTCGAAAGCATTAAAGCATGCGCCATAGAACCGGTAATATCCTGTTTATACATTCTATTGTCAAAGTGAATGGAAGAGTTAAAATCGTTAGCTTGTTTATCTAATGCTTTTTCGAATCTTCCTGCCCACATTTTTTCCATTTTACCTATACATTCCTTTCAGTAAAAAAGCGATATAAAAAGCACTTAACAGTACCGATAAAAAATCGGTACTGTTTAGCGTTATAATTATTTTAAGTTATTCTTAGCTCTCATTCTTGCATTAACTTCGGTTGAAAGACCGTAAAGGTTAATAAAGCCGGTAGCATCGCTTTGATCGTAAACATCATCTTCATCAAAGGTTGCAATTTCACTGTCATAGAGTGAATATGGCGAAGAAACACCTGCGTTAATCATATTACCCTTGTAAAGCTTTAAGGTAACGTCACCTGTAACGGTTTTTTGAGTTTCCTTAACAAATGCCAAAATAGCTTGAGTAAGTGGAGTAAACCATAAAGCGTTGTATACGTTTTCAGCCAACTTCTGAGCTACTAAAGCCTTATAGTGAGCGGTATCCTTATCAAGGCAGATAGTTTCAAGTACATTGTGTGCTTTGTAAAGAATTGCACCGCCGGGAGTTTCATAAACACCACGACACTTCATACCCACAAGACGGTTTTCTACTATATCCAAAAGACCGATACCGTTTTCGCCACCTAACTTGTTAAGGGTTGTAACAATTTCAACAGAATCCATTTCCTTGCCATCAATAGCGGTTGGTATACCCTTTTCAAAGTGAATTGTTACGTAGGTTGGCTTATCAGGAGCCATTTCAGGAGAAACACCCATTTCCAAGAAACCGGGTTTATTGTATAAAGGCTCATTCTTAGGATCTTCTAAATCAAGACCTTCGTGCGATAAATGCCAAATGTTCTTATCCTTAGAATAGTTTGTTTCGCGGTTAATTTTAAGTGGAACGTTATGTGCTTCGGCATAATCAATTTCTTCTTCTCTGGATTTAATATCCCATTCACGCCAAGGAGCAATAATCTTCATATCAGGTGCAAAGTTCTTAATAGCAAGCTCAAAACGAACTTGGTCGTTACCTTTACCTGTACAACCGTGACAAATAGCGTCTGCGCCTTCTGCAAGAGCTATTTCAGCTATTCTCTTAGCAATAGGAGGACGTGCAAAAGCGGTACCTAAAAGATAATCTTCATATAAAGCACCTGCCTGTACGCAAGGGAATACATAATCGTCCAAAAATTCTTTGGTCAAATCTTCAATATAAATTTTGGAAGCGCCTGTTTTAATAGCCTTTTCTTCAAGACCCTCAAGCTCATCAGACTGACCAACATTACCGGATACTGCAATAATTTCGGGGTTGTTGTAGTTTTCCTTAAGCCAAGGAATGATAATAGATGTGTCAAGACCGCCCGAATAAGCAAGTACTACCTTTTTAATTTCGTTTTTATTCATAATAAATTCCTCCGTATGCACAATATGCATTAGTTTTTGTTATTTTATGCACAAATTATATCACATATTGAATATTTATGCAAGTATTTTTGAATACTTTTTCTTTTATTTATTTTTAAAGAATATTTATGCGTTTTAATGCCGGCTTAGCAGTAAATATATTATTCTTCTTCAATACCTTTTTTAGCCTTTATTTTCTTGTAAATGAAGTTGATAACAAAACCGCTTATCATACAAAGGCCAAAAACTAACCAACCCGCCAAAACGTTTGAAAGTATGTTATAGCCATCTGCCGCGCCGTAAATACCGCCTTTGTTTTTAAATAAATCTACAATGTTCCACACAAACAAAATACCAAGAGAAACAGGAGCAACTGCTTTAACAGTTAAATCAAACCAGAGTTTAGGCATTTTAAACTTTTTGGTATTTAGGTTAATTTCATCCACAATAAATTTAGAATTGCAGAACCATCCAATAGCTACAGTTTCAATAACACCTATCAAAATAAGTGTGAAGCTATTGCACCAGTTATCTACAATATCAAGTATAGCAAGACCGCCGCCTGTAGCATAAATTATAGAAATAATGCCTGCTATAATACAAATAGTAATGGTTGTTTTCTTTTTATCAGTTCCAAATTTATCAGAAAAGGCAGTAGATATTCCTTCAACCAATGAGAATGCCGAATCAATAGCCAAAGTACAAAGACAGAAATAAAATACAAATGCAAATATAGCATTAAATATACCGCTGCCAGATAAATTAACAATTGCAGTAGGATAAACGCCGAAAGCAAGACCAACGCCCGACTTTTTAGCAAGCATATCCTGTAAATTTGTACCGTACATAGTTGTAAACATAACTATACCGGATAAAAGACTTACTGCCAAATCACTAAATGCGATAATAAATCCATCACGCGCGATATTGCTGTCATCTTCAAGGAATGAACCATAAGCAATCATAATAGCCATCATAACCGACATGGAATAGAATACCTGGCCTACTGCATCCACCCAAAGCATTGGGTCTGATAATGCAGAAAAATCAGGAACAAAGAAGGTTCTTATACCTTCTAAAGCACCCGGCATTGTAACACCTTTAACCGCCATAAAGCCAAGGCATATAACGGGCAGAAAAACAAGATATTTAATTATCTTGCCAACACTCTTTGTACCGTTGCGTATACAATAATAAATAAGTCCCCACGCCACTAAAAGACAAATTAAAACCGGAACGGAAAACGTGCTAAAGCCTTTTATGGTACCTGTTGTTTTAATAAGTGTAGACCATAATCCGCTTGCGGCAACGTTATCGCCTGTCATACCTATAAACTTAAAGCTGAAAACAGCCATCATAATAACCCAAGCAAAAACAACTGCATAATATGTAACAATTACAAATGCATTAGAAGTTGCTGCCCAACCTATAGGCTCAAACTTTTTGTTTATACCGCGCAAAGCTCCCGGAGCACCCGAACGCATTTTGCGGCCAATTGAAATTTCCATCATTAAAAGCGGTATACCGATAATAAGCATTGCTAAAAGATATACAAGCAAAAATGCACCACCGCCGTGTTTAGCAGCAAGATTTGGGAAACGCCAAGCGTTACCAAGACCTACCGCCGAACCTACCGCCGCCAATATAAAGGTTGCACTTGATCCCCAAGTTGAACGTTTTGTTTCTGACATAATTTACACCGTCACTTCCGTTGAATTTTCTGATTTTTTCTTTTCCTTATATTCGCAAATTTTTTGTTTTACGATTAAATCATCATAAGTTTTCTTAAAACTGACCCTACCATTGAATTTTTCGCCACAGTCACATATAAAATTAGCAACAAACCAACGGTTTGAGTATTTCCATTTAGTAACCCTTTTGGCTTTTTCTTTACATTTAGGGCATTTAAAAACAAGATATTTTTTATCTATGCTTTCATCCTTTAAGTTAGAAATGCAGTAGCTTTTAAAGCGTAGTCTTTTAAAGAACTCGGGATTAGTTGTATCCTTTATAAGTGGCACAAAGCGTTCACTATTGTAACACTTTTTCAAAAGATACGCCGCTACAAGACTGTCATCTTTGGCGGTATGAAAATCAATATCTTCAGTACTAACCTCTAAAAACTCGGCCGCAAGTGCTAAAGACACTTGATTTTTATCTTCGTAGCCTTTTATATGCATTTCTTTTTGGATAAACTTTTGCAAATCAAGATATTTTTCTATTTTAAACCGTACACCGCTGAGTAAATTTTCTTCATTCTCCAAAATTGTATATAGGTCGGAATTGCTCCAGGTCATAGTTACAGCATCATCACCCACCCAAGAATTATAACTTTCGACTGCTTTTTCAAACGTAACGCCGTTTCGCATAATCTCAGACGTAATACCTGTAAGCTTTGCAAACCTTCCTGTAACTTTTTTAGAAATTGCCGATTTAATTGTTACTTCAAAGGTATCGGTAATATCAAAATTTTCATTAAGCTTTACAGCACCAATTTGCAGTATTTGGTTAATAAACCGCTTTTGCTTAACAAAATAGGTACTGTCCCACTCTAAATCAAGAATAATATAATTCATTATTTTCTCTTCGATTCGTATTTCATTCTTTCTTCTTTGTTAAGAATCCTTTTGCGCAAGCGGATATGGTTAGGCGTAATTTCCACCAACTCATCATCCTTAATAAATTCTAACGACTGTTCCAAACTCAAAACACTGTGTGGCACAAGACGTAAAGCATCATCAGAACCTGAAGCACGTGTGTTTGTAAGCTGCTTGCGTTTACAAACGTTACAAACAATATCCTCGTTTTTGGGATTCTCGCCCACTATCATACCTTCGTAAACTTCAGTAGCGGGACCAATAAACAGCCTGCCACGACTTTGAGTATTAAATAGACCATAGCCAGTAGATTCACCTGTTTCGTGAACGATAATAGAACCTGTTGTACGTTGTTGAATATCGCCCTTGTACTCTTCATAACCATTAAAAACATGATTCATAATACCGTTACCGTTGGTATCTGTTAAAAATTGTGAACGGTAGCCTAAAAGTCCACGTGCAGGAATTAAAAATTCAAGATGCGAGGTTCCACCGTCGCGAGTACCCATATTTTTAATTTCAGCCTTGCGTGTTCCAAGTCTTTCCATAACGGCGCCAACGTATTCTTCGGGAACTTCTATCA
>JBGVDY010000288.1:0-4060 GCA_045119585.1 Acutalibacteraceae bacterium
ACATAGAAAATCAATGATGAATAATGAAAAATGAATAATTTCGGTGTGCCTACGGCACGGATATAAATGTTTTAAAAAATATGTCATTCCGAACGAACGAGAGGAATCTTTAGGTAAGTTTTCATTTTGAATCTTTTGGAAAGACCCTTCGGCTACGCTCAGGGTGACAATACCGATGTTATTCCGAATGAACGTGAGGAATCTTTAATAATTTGTAATTATTTATAATAAAAAATTAATATATGCTTAAACATTGTAGGCCACCTTCGACCAACCGTAAGCGTGTGTAAAAACAAACGGGATGTTGTGGCACCGTCCCCTACACACAATTAATAATGACACATTGTAGGGACAAGACTCCTAAGGCACACCTTAATTATTTATTTTCATTTCAATATCACCACAAGCGAAGCCGAGTTAGTATTTAGTTTAATGGTATAAATAATATATTTTTTTAATTGTATGTGCACTTTTGTCTTGTATTTTTATACTAATTTATGATATTTTTACATTCTTAAAAATATGCTTTACAAGTAAAAATATTTGTGTTACAATGCGGGTAGAAATTAATATTTTCACAAAAAAGGTGGATTTGTTATGAGTGAAATTATTCTTAAAAAAGAAAACGAGAGCCTTGTATATTATGGTGGTACCTTTGAAGATTTAGGTTGGGGTGCGGTGCAGTTCCCTAAGCTATATAATATGAAGGATGGCCGTATCGGTATGTCGGTACATGATGGCAAGGACGATTGGATTGACCTTGTAGGTGATGACGGTGAAAGATGGTTTATAACTGATGATAAGGGCAAAACTTGGAGACCTGCCACAAAATTGGAAGTAAACCAAATGGGTACTATTCTTCCAAATGGTGATATAGTACGCGGACAACCTAATCCTATTATTAATATTCAAAATATGAAACCTGCAAATTGGGAATTTTGTACTTACCATATTCCAAGTGATGATTTATCCCCCAAAAAGAGTGAAGACCCAAATCAGTTACCTGTTCATATTCATTCTTATGGAGATAACTTTAACCGCACTTACGAAGTATATTGGCTTGATTCATTTTCGGATGATTTTATTGAAAAGCGTTTTAAATTTTATCGTTTAAAGAATGGTGAAACCGAAGGTAGTTATACCTATTCACCGGTTGATTGGAAATACCGTACCACCTGTAGTTTTACCGAGGGTGGAGATACTAAGTACCTTAATGGGGCAGGCATATATGTTTGCCGAGATATAAAGATAGCACCCGACGGCTCTTTAATATTAGCTCACTATACAGGTAATGGCGCGAACCCGTATAATGGTGTGTACCAAGGTACTACTAACTGCTATTTCTTCCGTTCTACCGATAACGGTGAAACTTGGAAATTACAGGGTTATATTCCTTATATTGCAAACGACGTTGAAGATAACCCGTTCGCTCACCTTGTGGGTGGTTGGGATGAGCCTACTGTAGAATTTATGGATGACGGCACCGTTATTTGTATACTTCGTACTTGTGACGTATTTAAGGGTGCGCCCGAATGGGGTCCAACCTACATTACACGCTCTACCGATATGTGTAAAACTTGGTCTAAACCTGAAAGATTTGCCGATATAGGCGCATTGCCACAGCTTGTAAAGTTACCTAACGGTATTACTCTTGCAGTTATTACACGTCCCGGTATATTCATTTATGCAACTCGTGATGGCGTTAATTGGACAGAGCCTTTTGAAATTATGACAGGCGAAGACCGCAGTTATCTTGGTAACCTAAAGCCTGAACGTCCTAACTTCCACCAATGGGCGGGCTCTTGTTGCAACTGTACCATTGTTCCAACGGGTGAAAACCGTGCAATGCTTGCGTTTAGTGACTTTTACGTACCCGGTGAAGACGGAAAAGCGCATAAAGGCATTAAAACAATTGAAATAATAGCAGAATAATTCGAAAACTCTCTTGTGCGTTTTATTTTTAGAATAAATGCGTGCAAGAGATTTTTGCTTATATACTTATATAAATATGTATTATTTATTACATACAAAAAATATAAAAAATTTTTATAATTTTTGAAAAAATGCCTTGGTAAGGTGTTGACAGTTTGAAAATTATATCTTACAATAGTATTTGTATAAAAGTCTATAAAGGGAGGATTTTATATGAATAAAAAATTCTATAAACTTTGTAGTATATTACTTACATTGGCTATTGTTTTATCTACTTGCATTTGCGCAATAGGTACAATTTCTGCAACTGAGGCTACAAACAGTGATGCGCCACAAAATGTAACTTATTATGTTAAAAATGGCGCTACAGGTGATGGCAAAACTGCCGAAACACCTGCTCCAAATTTCAGCACAGTTATTGACACAATAAATACCGATAAACTCGGTGCCAATGATGTTGCTACTGTCCTTATTATGAAACGTGAAGATTTTAATTATCAAACTGAGGGTTATCATAATATGGCTTATTGGTGTGAAACAAGCGCTAAACCAGCCGCACACACTGCAAAGTTAGTTGTAAAACCGTATGATACAAGCAAAGAAACATATCTTGTTTATTCTAATCTTTTAGGCAAAAACAGTGAGCTTATATTAGGCGGTCCTACAGTATTTGAAAATTTAACCTTAGTTTGTCCCCGTTATGCTGAATCTGTTGTTGCATCGTACGGAAACAATTTAACCTTAGGTTCAGGTACTGCATTTGGTTGGTATGGTAGTTGGAACATACCTGCTAATACCGAGGCTGCTACTTTCACCGTGGGAAAAAGAAATTCTTCAGGTGTAGCTACTGACTGTTATGGTAATACCCATACAGCTAATGATTCGGTTACTATTAATTTTGAAAATGTGTATAAAAGTTCTGACAATGACATAAAAGGAGCACTTAGGATAGGTTCTCCTCGTGAATCTTCAAACACATACGAAAAAGACATTAATGTTATTATGAATAACAGTGGTATAGATACCGATATCTATTTTGGTAACGCACATAAAAATGCCACAACAGTTAAAGGTAATATTAACATTAATGTTAAAAAGGCTACAAAAATTGAACTATGCAATAAAAGCGGAGAAAGCGTTCTTTGTCCTGTTATTGCAAACGCAGTTCAAGTAATTGTAAGTGCGGGCGAATTTAAAGGTAAAGCTGAAGATTTTACAAACGTAACCTTAGCAAAAGGCGCTTATTATATAAACAATTTGACCGGCAACTCTGATTTGATTGACTTTACCGAAACCGCAGGTAAGTACAAGGTTAATTTAGATTTACATTATCAGGATATTAAACTTGTAAAAGCTGATGATGAAAGTGTTGTTGCAACACCTGACAGTGAGGGTTATATCACTGTTACCGAGCCGGGCGAGTATGCGCTTAAGGCTTCTAAAGTTGTTACTTATTACGTAAAACCCGATGCTGATTCTTCAGTGGCTACAGGTGAATATGATAAGCCGTTCAGATATATTAACGAAGCTATCAAAGCTGCTTATAATGCAAAATACAGGGCATGCGATATTGTTAATCTTAAGCTTATAAAAGCAACTGCAACTGCAGAAGATGAAACTGTTAGCGAAGTTAATCATTTTTGGTTTTTAAATGAGTATACAGGAGATAGTACAAATAGATCACAAGCTCATGATTTTAAGCTTAATATATCTTCTGCTTCGGCTACCGATAAGGTTACTATCCACACTAATGTAAATATCGGTCTCGGCGGACCGACCGAGTTTGAAAACGTAATTTTAAGTTTTAAATCCGGCACACGCTTTATTCTTCATGACAATAGTACTTCATTTGGTAAAGATGTTGAGTATGTAGGCACACCCGATTTTTATACTACGTGGGGTAAAGATATTAAAGAAAGCGTTGATTACTATTTTGAATCATCTCCTGCCAATTTAAGAATTGGTGGTCGTTGGAGTGGTACTCATATATTCAAAAACGTTAATTTAACAATTAATGATGCTGCATTTTCACGTGCGTTTATTATTGGAGATGCAGGTGGTGGTAATTATAATCACTTTGAGGGCATTTTAAACTTTAACGTTAAAAATGCGGCAAGCGTTAGCTTTA
>JBGVDY010000289.1:0-2447 GCA_045119585.1 Acutalibacteraceae bacterium
TTCATTTTTTAGCCATTCACCCCATTCACCGTGGGCTAAAACACTTTTGGCTTCAACAAGTCTTCGGCCGATTTCTATAGCATACATAAGCGCCATATTGTTAGCTTGCCTTTTTACCTCTTTAATTTCCGCCGTAATTATTCCTATATCACGCGCCGGTACTTCCGGTTGCGGTACTGCGATTATTTGATTTTCCATTTTTCATTACTCCTTTAATATATTTAAGCCATTTCTTTTCAAAGACAATAACCTCAGTGGTTCTATCACAGTTTTTATATCCCCTGTTTTGTAAAACCTTACCGTCACGAAGCTCAAGCGTAAAGAACGGTATATCCGGTTCAGTAATTTTTCTTATAAAGAAAATACAAGTCCTGCCTGCTGCTACGCTGTTTGCATAAGTGGCAACACAATGGTGTAATAACTCACCTTCATTCAACAGTTCAGAATGTGACCTGCAGGGTTTAATTAAAAGCCCTGTCTTTTTGTCTTCAAAAGAATATTCCACATATTTTTCAGTTGCTTTGTTAATTTTCTTTGAAAGCGCTTCGTTTTCCTTTTCTTTTACAAGCATTATAGTACTATCATCCGCTATCTTAACCTCCGAAGGGTAATGTAAGTTTTAGTCAAAACGACCGTAAACCTTATATAATGCGTTCCAGTAGTCTCTTAAATAGGTAAAATCGATAAGGCCCTTTTGCTTGCACTTTTTCGACTGCTTTTCTATGTAATTGAAGGTTCTTAAAAATTTAGGCTCGAAACCTTTAAATTTTTCGTTTAAGAACTCTATGCACTTTTTAGCGTTGTATTCAGAAAGACTATTTAAAAACTCAGCTGAAAGCTTAACCTTATCCACACGCCGAGCATACCCATAAAGCAAAACCTTACTTGCAGAATATTTTCGTATAAGCGGTATATCTTCTTTTTCTATACCAAGCATTAAGTGCGGTCTGGCTTCTTTCCAATTAATGTGTTTTGCAACCTTTCGTAAATCAAAGCCGTGACTATAGTGTGGATAACTTCCTATTGTTTCACCCATCTCTATATAGCTATTTACAAAATCAGAAAAACCGTTTCTTACAAGGTTTTCTACATTAGGGTATTTACACCAAAGCTTTATATACTGAAAAAGCTTGGCGGCACTAAATGTGCCTTTTTTCACAAAATCCTCAATTGCGCAGTTCGCAGAATCGGTCTTGGCTATTTCATCACAGTCGAAGGGGAATATTTCGGTAATATTAAATTCATTTACTTCAATGCTGTACTTCTTTCTTGTTTCCCACCGTTCAAGCTCGTAATCATAACCACCTATATTCTTTGCGTGCCCGGCAAGCCTTATCGGTTTACCGCCTACAACCATCACACCTTCATACTTTTCGGCGCGGTACTTTATATTCCCTTCTTTATCGCAGCATTTGTATATACGCCACGAAAGCAAGCACAAATGTCTTCCTACACAATGCGCCGTAAGGCATAGCCCATATGATATAGTCCATAACCTATCAAAGAACCTAAATCTTGAAACATGCGCCACTTCGCACTCCGCTCCACATTCGGGGCAAAGACAATTTTGTTTGTGGTACATAACTTCATTACTGTTCGGTAACACAAAGCCATAATCACTTGGGCAACCGTAATGGCAGCCGCTCTCTATAGGCCTGTATTCAAGATAATAGGTTTTACCGCACGCAGTGCAGGTTACCTTTACCGCTTTGCGTTTAAGCCCTGTTAAAACATCCTTTACCCATCCAACCTGATATATAAGAGCATCACCATCAAGAGTTCCATAATTCTCCATAGTTTCATAAACATCTTCGGGCGGGCGGTTCGGCAGTTCCGAAACTGTTATTCGTATATCCTTTTCAATGTCCATAACAACCACCTCATAAGAAATCTGATAAATCGATTTCGGGCGCTGCTACTGTTACCGTTTCCTTTGCTTCCGGCAATCCGTAAAACTTACGAAGAAGTCCATCCGCAATCTTGGGCGTAATGCAAACCATATTGTTTTTACCTTTTATACTGTCGGCGTGCTTTTTAAACATCTTTGCAGCATCCAAAAGCTTCATACCGTCAGTTGTAAGGTCATTTATAAGTAACTCGGTAATTTTGGCATTACCTTCTGCCATATCCTTTAACTGTTCGCCTATTCCGAAAACATCTTCATTTTCGTGACCCTTTTGCTGTTCACTTATTATTTCAACGAGCTTTTCAAAATCCATCTTCCGCTCTCCTATCTATGTAATCTTAAGTACTCAGCTAATCCGTAAATAAAATCCGAATTAGTAAGCTTCCCTTTAACACTAGGCACATTAAATCCAAAGTACTTCCTTATTGCTTCATTGTTATTATTGTTGAAAACGCATTCAATCGCGTGGCGAATAGCCCTTTCAACTCTGCTGCCGCTTGTGTTTAATTCTTTTGCCACCTGCGGATAAATAACCTTTGTC
>JBGVDY010000290.1:0-8214 GCA_045119585.1 Acutalibacteraceae bacterium
AGTTATATTTGGACTAAAGTCCAAGTTATATTCGCTTTGCGAGTTTTAAGGGCGAATATAATATCACTGAAACAGCAAGTTTCAATATCACTTTGCCGAAAGGCAAAATATCACTGTGAGACCTGTCTCACAATATCACTCGTTATATCACCTTTGAGATGGGTATTATTTCAAAGTATGTAACCCACTATGACACTTTCAAGTTGAAAGTGTCAATTTTTATATAAAAAGAAAATTGGGAGAAACTTCTTTACGAAGTGTCTCCCAAGGGTGGTGCTTTTTTCTTAAATGCTTGTTGCAAACGTTATAAATATTAGTTATAATTAAATAAAATACTATCAAAGGGTGGCGGAATATGAAAAAAGAACAAATTAATATTAGAGACCCGTTCGTTGTATACGAGAATGACACGTATTATCTTTTTGGTACAAGAGCCAAAGATTTTGGCAAGAAAACAGGCGGTTTTGACCTTTACACATCCGCCGATTTAGAAAATTGGAGTGAGCCTATCCCTTGTTTCGACTCCGAAAAGTATGCCCTTAATTCTGATGCAAACTGGGCGCCCGAAGTACATAAATACAAGGGTAAATATTATATGTTTGCAACCTTTAGGCAACAAAACGGCTTACGCGGTACTTATTCACTTGTTTCCGACAGTATCAAAGGTCCGTTCATTCCAAACAGTAAATGTGCCTTAACACCTAACGAATGGGAATGCTTAGACGGCACACTCTATGTAGACGAATCAGGCGTTCCATACCTTGTATTTTGCCATGAACATACCCAAATAATAGACGGTACTATATGCTATGCAAAATTGAGTGAAAATTTAGATTCCTTGGCTTCCGACGTTACCGAGCTTTTTTGTGCATCATCCTGCAAGCCTGTAGGTCCTATGCAGAACAACCACTATATTACCGACGGACCATTTATGTACAGGTCTAAAACAGGCGAGCTTTTCATGATTTGGTCTTCCTTTATTAAAGGCAATTATGCCGAGCTTATTGTTAAGTTTAAAAACGGAACCTTAAGCACAGAATTTGAACATTTAGAACCACTTCTTGATAATGACGGTGGTCACGGTATGATATTCAGCGACGGAAAAAATACTTATTTCACCTACCACACCCCAAACCAAATTATGTGTGAACATCCCGAATTTTGCCTTATAGAAGACTTCGGCGATTATATTAAGATTAAAAAGTGACACTTTTATCAAATCGGAGTTATAAATAAATGATTAGCTATATTTTCAAAAATAAAATTAAGAATATTTTAGTAGCAATTTTTGCAGTTTTACTTGTTTACACCAATTTTAATGAAATACTCAACTGTCTATACGTCAGCAATTGGCTCGGTATAGCGGAAGTATTTATTTCCGTAATGCCTTATATGTTGATTTTTATTTATATAATCACTCTTAAAAAATACTATAAAATCAAACCGTTTCTTTTTCCGATAGCATTTGTTATTTTGGCTTTATTATCACTTTATTCAATTGGAAATTATTTGGAAAGCACAAATCTCTATTCATGGAATATAATCAGTAACTTCTTCTCTGTTATTTTATATACGGTTGAATTTTTTGGCTATGTCTTATGTTTAGTTGGTTGCCTTTCAAACTTTAAAAGACTAAACCTTCTTCGCGTTGGTATTTGTCTTTGCTTGATAACTAAATTTCTTCTATGCCTTTCTCACCTCTATTCGAATGCAGTTTCCTTTATGGGAAATCCGTTTTTATCGGCACTCTATTATTTAGTCGATCTGCCAAGAACAATTATACACATATTATTCTACATAAATATTTTGATTTTAACCTTAACCAAAAAGGGTGACGATATTGACATAACACCTTTTGTTAAGGAACAAAAGCTTAAAAAAGAACTTAAAAAGGCGCAAAAGTTTGCAAAAGAAAATCCCGAAGCCTTCATACCGCCCGTTGTTCCCGATGGTCATTGGCGTTGTATGGGATGCGGCGAATTTTTGCCCGATAACGAAACCGAATGCAATTGTGGTTATAAAAAGCAATAAAAAATGGTAAAATAAAGTCCTTTTTTATTCTATGTCTACACTATAGATTTTACAATATTATATAATTCATTTAAGGAGTGTTATTATGAGTTTAGGCAATATTTTAATTTTAGGTGACAGTTTTTCCACGTTTGAAGGCTATATTCCCGAAGGCTATGAAACATATTATAGCGAAGACACAACCAGGGAAACCGACGTTAGAAAAGTGGAATATACCTGGTGGCACCAATTAATAAGCAAAACTAATTCTAATTTAATTTTAAACGACAGTTGGTCGGGTTCCACCATTTGTTATACCGGATACAATAATTACGATTGCTCTAAAACATCCTCCTTTATATTCCGTTTAAGACAGTTAATAGATAACGGATTTTTTGAAAAAAACAAAATTAATACCGTGTTCCTTTTTGGCGCAAGTAATGACAGCGGTGCAAACTCACCTTTAGGCGAGCTTAAATTTGATAATTTCGAAGAAGCCGACCTTTACTATGCCCTACCCGCAATATGCTACATTATAAAATTATTAAAAGAAACTTTACCCGAGGCTCGAATTTACTTCCCTATTAATGATGATATTAAATCAGAAATTAAGGAAGGCATCGTATCCGCTTGCGAACAGCTTGGCATAAAGGCGATTGTATTAAATAACGTTACCAAAATCAATTCTCATCCCACCATTAAAGGTATGGAGGAAATTACCAAACAAATTTTAGAAGTAGTATAAATATTCACTATTACCATTAATAATAAAAAAAGACGGCTTGCGCCGTCTTTTTTATACTACCAATCTTTTAAGTATTGGTATTTTTGATAATATATACGAAGAAATAAATGATACTACATAAACCCCTAACGTTACCAAAGGTACCGTTATTATAGGGTTATATTGGAGAATATTTACGTTATTAGTTAACTGATTGAAAAATATCATATGTATAAGATAAATGCCAAAGGACTGTTTAGAAAAAGTAAGTATCGCTTCGCTTTTAAATTTATCCTTATTTATAATAACAAGTATAAAAACAGCAAAAGCAGAGAGTACAATAAAAATACTTTTATACCAAAATAGCGGAGTGTACGCTTTATTCATTACCGCCGACATAATACAAGTTGCAACTATTGTTACAAGGCTTGAACCCAAAAATACACCGATACACAATAAATTTTTCTTTAAATTAGCGGTTTTATCCTTAAAACGCTCGTACAAAATATGCCCTGCAATAAAATAACCCAAATAATAGGTGGCGTTTATAATGGGTATTGGGTAAGTAATATCAACGTTAGTATTAGTTACAATTCTGATTAACGGAACATAAATTACCCCAAGACCCGAAAATCCAATCCACAACCCAAGGAAAAGATTTTCGATTTGTGTGCTCATATTTTTACACATATTTTGAATAAAAGGCAGTGCAATATATATTCCCAATATCGCGTACATAAACCATAGGTGACGCGAGGTTTCGTTGGCATTTAAAAAAGAGTTTGCCACTGCTTTTTTAAGCCCCTTTAGTTGCCATTCATTATTGAATAAAAAATAAATTATACTCCACGTTACCAAAATAAGCGCGTATTTTAAAACCCTTTGATAATAGTTTTTAAAATTAAATTCTTGCTTAATTAAAAATATCCCACTAACCATAAAAAACAACGGAACGCAAATTCTCGAAAGTGAATTATAAACCACCGCTGTATTAAAATAGGAAGCCGAAATTTTTGAAAAACTGTTTATATAGAAGTTTGAAACATGAATCATAACCGTCATAAAAATTGCAAAAACGCGGATAAATTCGATGTTTTTCTCTCTTTTTGCCATATTCTCCCTCCTATCTGCTTGGATTATATCATATTGTACTTTTTTTGACAAGTAATTATTTAAGACTTGCTTTTGTTGAAAATACACTTATGATATGATAATATAATTATATAAACTAAAAGGCGGTGCATAATGGGTAGAATAAAAGAATTAAAAAACAGTTTATTGCTTACTGCCATTTACATTTCTATATTGTTAGTGTTTTGGGTTTTCAATATACCTTGCTTTTTTAAAGAATTTTTAGGTGTCAGTTGTCCCGGGTGCGGTATGTCTAGAGCACTATTTTCAGCGATTAGGCTTGATTTTGCCGCCGCTTTTTCTTATCACCCTATGTTTTGGTCATTACCGATTTTGTATTTATATTTTTTATTTAACGGTAAGCTTTTTAATAAAAAACTTTTAGATTACGGCATTCTTATATTCATTGCCTTGGGCTTTTTAATTAATTGGTTGTTAAAGATAATGTGAATCAATCGAAACCTGTCGTTTTTTGTTGACAGCAAACCTTTATATATGTTATAATTTTTTTGCAATCAAATGCATATTTTTTATAAAATGGGCGTTTTTAATGTTTTGTAAAAATTGCGGAGAACAAATGAACGATAATCAAGCTATATGTTTGAAATGCGGTGTTAAAACCGGCGAAGGTAATGCTTTTTGCGCTAACTGCGGTAATGCAGTTGCTCCTGACGCTGCTGTTTGCCTTAGCTGCGGCGTAGCTATCAAAAACACTGCAGGTTACGGCAACTACGATAAAATGGTTATTGCTCTTGTTTGCTTCTTCTTAGGCGGTATCGGTATTCACAACTTTATGCTTGGCGAAACTAAGAAAGGTATTGTAAAAATCGTTCTTTCTTTCTGCTTCGGTATCGGTGCAATACTTGCTTTAATCGATTTCATTAAAATCCTTATGGATAAATATGAAGTTAATCCCGATAAAGCATTTTAATTAGTTTTAAAAAAAGAGTAAAATTCCTGCCTTGGCGGGAATTTTATTTTAAAGAGAGGTAATATTTATGTTTTGTCCTTACTGTGGTAAAGAGATTAATGATAAGGCTGATGTATGCTTAGGCTGTGGCCGTTCTGTAAAGGGAATTAATAACGCATCTCAGGATTCTACCAGCTTTGGCTGGTGGTGGCTTGGCTTCTTCTTTCCGCTTATAGGCTTTATACTTTGGGCTGTCTGGACAGGTTCCACTCCTATAAGAGCAAAGCGTGCAGGCTTAGGAGCTATTATAGGTGTTATAGCAAGTGTTGTGCTTATTGTTTTTATTTATGCAGCAATAATCGGCTTTGCTTTTTCATTTGCAAGTTACTATTAAAAAAGACGGCTTAAGCCGTCTTTTTTTAATTGAAAAGGCTTTGTAAATAGTTTATAATGTCTAATAGAATGAAAGGCGGCATAAAAATGAAATCGGCACTACAAAATTCTTACAACCTATTAAAATATGAAAATCGCCTTACTATAGGCTATTTTGGCGGGTCGATTACCTTAGGTGGCTCAGCAAAGCATATTATTGAAAACGGCAAAAAAGTACCCGAAAAGCAAGGCAGTATTACAAATTCATACGTAAACCGCACGTCTAACTGGTTTAAAGAAATGTTTCCCAACGCAAATATTGAAACGGTAAATTCCGGCGTTTCGGACACCCATACTCAATTTGGTCTTTACCGCCTTGAAAGCACGCTTATGAACACAAACGGTCACAATATGCCCGATTTGGTGTTTATTGAGTTCACTTCAAACGACTGGGTTTACGGAGAACATTCGGTAGATGTTATAAAAGCAGAACTCGAATCACTTATTATAAATATTCGCAAAATCAACCCCTTTACCGATATTGTAATTATTGCAACAAATACCCTTGAAATGCAAAATTGCCATAAAAAGCTTGCCCATAAAGAAATTGCCGACTATTACGGCATTCCCTTTATTGACGTAGGCAAAGCTCTTCAATATATAAAGGATAACGACCCCGAGAGCGCCCATGCAGAATCGGAGAAAAACGGCACTCTTAAATACACCGCCGACGACCTGCACCCAAGCGCAATGGGATTCTTAGTATACTTTGAAGAAATTAAAAAAATTCTTACTCCCCACCTTGATAGCAAAAACTGTGAAAGTGACGTTATAGACCATACCAAAACCGCTCCCGTGCCGCTATCACAAGAGCTTTATGCCCCACGTATAATAGCTGTCAGTGAAGTAACTACTCAAAACGATAGCGAAATTGCAAATAAGGCTTTATGCGTACAGCTTCATGGCACCAAGCTTGATGATATATACCATTACCCTGTGGTCGAAAATTGCCTTGTTCTAAGACAAAACGAAACAATAACCGCCAAATTTAAAGGCGGTGTTTTAGGTATGCTTGTGGCAATGCAAAGCAAAACCGACGTTAACATTCTCTATAGCATTGACGGCGGCGAATGGCAAGAATTTGTCATTAATGATTCCTGCCTTGGTTTCCAACGCTATCCCCACACCCAAGCTTTTTTCTTAAAGGCAGGTCTTTCTGACGGTAACCACACCGTAGCACTTAAATCGGTAGCCGAAAAACCGCTTGTTTTCGGTGCATTTTTAGCGCAGTAAGGTAACATATACTTATGAAAATTATTATCTCTTGTCTTAATTCAAAATTTGTACACGCTTCACTATCCCCTTGGTGTTTATTGGCAGGTGTACGTGAGTTTTCAAAAAATAAATACGACGCTTTGGTGCTTGAAGGTACAATCAACGGTGATACAAACAGCTTCGCGCAAAAAATCGTAAAAGAAAAACCTGATGTAGTAGCACTATCATGCTATATTTGGAACATAACCAAAACCTTGGAAATAGCCCGTATTATAAAACAAAATTGCAGCGCTAAAATTGTGCTCGGAGGACCCGAAGTGGCATATCGACCCAAAGACGTGCTAAGAAAATATTCGTTTATAGATTTTGTTCTTTCGGGTGAAGGGGAATGGACTTTCCCAGATTTTCTTGATAATATAAACGGAGATTTATCAGCCGTTTGCGGATTAACCTTTAGGCAAAACGGTAAAATTATTACCATTCCCGAAACAGATTATACCAACACTCCCCCATCGCCTTTTAGTGCTGAGTTTTTCGAAAATTTAAATGGTAGAATCGCTTATATTGAAACCGCACGCGGTTGTCCCTACCGTTGCGCATTTTGTCTTTCGGGCAGATGCTCTCCCCTAAGATTTTTTGATTTAAACCAGGTTAAAAAAGACATACTAAAACTCGCCGCAAGCGGTACGCAAACAGTAAAATTTGTCGACCGCACCTTTAATGCAAACGTAGAACGCGCCAACGAAATTCTTCTTTTCATTAAAGAAAACTACGGCGATAAAATACCAAAAAACGTCTGTTTTCATTTTGAAATTGCAGGCGATATTTTGAAAGAGAGCACTCTTAGCATTTTATCCGAAATGCCTTACGGTGCAATACAGCTTGAAATTGGTATGCAATCCTTTAATGAGCAGGTATTAAAAACAATCAACCGCAAAACCAACACAAAAAGGCTTATTGAAAATATCAAAAAGCTAATAAGCTTTGGCAATATGCATATCCATATCGACCTTATTGCAGGACTTACCGGTGAAGACCTTGAAAGCTTTAAAAACAGCTTCAATATTGGTTATTCTCTTAAGGCACATATGCTTCAAATGGGATTTTTGAAACTTCTTTACGGTGCCGATATGCGTGAAAACAGTGAAAAATACCCCTGTACCTATAATCTCGAACCACCTTACGAAGTTACGTCTACCCCATGGCTTTCAAATAGTGAGATTACAATGCTTAAAAACTGTGAAGACGCGCTCGACCGACTTTATAACAGCGGTAGATTTCTGTATACACTCGACTATTTAATAAACGAAGTGGGCATTTTGCCGTTTGATATTTTTAATGATTTTGGTAACGCCGTTATAGGCACAAAAATGAAGCTTTGCGACTATGCTGAAAAGCTTTACAATTTCTTTAGCACAAAATGCAATAAGGAAATACTGCGAGAAAAGATCCTTTGCGATTTGCTTTGTTGCTCTTCTTCGGTGCAAATTCCCGACGTTTTAAAAATTCATGACCCACTGTATAAAAAAGCGAAAAAATATTTCACGGAAAAATTGAACCACTATACAAAAATTGCAGTTCTCTACACCGAAAATAAAATTTTCGCAGTCGACCAAAGTAGTCTTAAAACCCTTCACAACAGGTATGAAGGCAAGTTTTACGATATAAGCGAATTACAAAGCGTATTGTAAAACAAAAAGGCTCCCTTGTGTATGAAGTGAACCCCAAAGTTTAGACAAAATTAAATATTAAATTGTTTGTGAATGAGTTCGGTATTGTACCGGACTCATTC
>JBGVDY010000291.1:0-6692 GCA_045119585.1 Acutalibacteraceae bacterium
CTGTGCTATGTCTTGATGTACCTTTAATAAATGTTGATTCAACAGGATTAACTGCAAAAGAACAACCATCACCAAAGGTTACAGTGTGACCGCAACAAGTGAAATTCATATACCTTGTATCGGCAGTGTCACCACCAAAATAAACCTTTATGTTCTTAAATTCGGTATCACCGCCTATAACTGCACCCTTACCTTCACCAACAGTAGCTTCTCTACCGTTATTCGAAGTAACAATAAGCTTAAAAGCATGTTCAGGAATTGTAATACCAATCGGAACATTTTCTATACCAATAGCCTTAACAGTTACTTCGTCGCCTGCAATATAACCGTCGGCAAGAGCCTTTGAAACAGCACTAGCAAGAGTTGATAATGGAGAATCTACAGAAGTACCATCACCGGAACCTCCTGCTTGAATATAATACGTTCCTTTTTGTGGAACTTTCTTAGAAGAAAGATTCCATACACCTGCGGGGAGTGTTAAGAAACCATCAACAGGCTCAATAATATTATTTTCATTATTAGCATCTACTGCTTTTATGTCATAGAAATTAACAGTATCTACTGCAAACTTACCTTTTACATCAGTAGCAGTTATAAATGTAGAAACGCCAAGCTTATTATTTACTACCCAAAGCTTTGCTACATCAATATTTGCTAAATCACTTGGAACAATTTCCTGTGTGGTAGAATTTATAATTTGTAAATAACCATCAGTACCAAAAACTGCCTTATCCACATTGGTAAATGATAAAGAATTTGCCATTATAACATTTAAATTAAAAGCATCATTAAATGTTGTAGTACCATCAGCTGCACCAAATGAAAAAGTCGGTGTGCCTTCAGAAGCAGCATAGATTAAATTTACTTTTTCATTATAAATAGCATTACCGTTAATATTACCAAAACCAATATCGTTAATCGGAATATCAACTTCAACAGAAACAGGCTTAGAATATGTAGTTGCTACATTAGTATTACCCATATTAAAAGCATACTGACCTTCAGTTCCTACAACCTGTGTAACTGAACCAAAAGTTACGTTATGACCGTTTGCTGTTAAATTGTTAAAAGAACTACCAAAATCAACCTTTATGTTTTTAAACTCAACGTCACCGCCTAAAATAACGGCGGTGCCATTTCCTACTGTGCCTACAGCAGTTCCGTTTGAGTTAATAACAACTTTAAAATTATGTGCCGGTAATTGATTGCCTGAGGCAAGCCAAGAAATCGGATCTTCACCAACGGTTCTTATGTTAAGGATATCTCCCTCACCGAGACCTGCATCCAATCCTAATTCAATTGCTTTACCAACCGTTTTTAAAGCATTATTCATTGAATTACCTTTTTTAGAATCGTCACCGGTTGCTCTCACAAAATATGATTTTTCTTGAGTTTCAGCCGATACAGTACCTAAAACTGTAGCAAAAGCCGAAAATACAATTAAAAATGTAAGCAAGAGACTTAACGCTTTGTTGATTTTCTTTTTCATAAAAATCCCCTTTCTAATTCATCTTGCAATTAATTTTAACGTTCAAATTATTCCCATCTCTTAACGCAGAACTGTTGATATAATACGTAAACTGTACCAATAATAGCCAAAACTATTACAAAGTAAATCCAAAGCATTGCCGAACTCAATCCAAACTCTTGCGAAAGGATTTTACCATAAGCTACTGCAACGAGTTCATTATCTAAGCTTACGAATAACTCAATCATAGTGTAAATCATTACAAGAGAAATTATATGTCTAAGGCTTGGAACTGTAATAAGCCAGAACTCTTCCCACTTATTAGCACCTTCAATTTTAGAAACCTCATACATAGATGCAGATATACTTTGTAAACCTGCAAGGAAAAGTATAGTTTGAACACCGCACTTCCAAATAAGGTTAATAGTATTTGAAAGTAAGAATGTCAAAATAGGAGAAATTTGTTCAGGAATGCCAAGACCTGCAATTATTTCAGGATAATTGATTAAGCTGTCTGCTCCTGTACCGGAAGAGAACAACGGTAATTTAACAAATTCACTATTAAGTTGATCCATAACTACAGAGTTTGCGATAATAATCGGAATAAAGAATATCGCTCTAAAAATTGTTCTACCCTTAAACTTTTGATTAAGTAATACTGCCAAAATCAAACTCAATGCGATAATAATAGGTAAAGAATAAAACATCATACCGATTGAGGAGCTAAGGTTATCAACGTAATTAGGGTCAACTGTAATTAATTCATCAAAATACTTAATACCTACATATTCTTGCTGTACTTCACCAACAGCAATTGTAACATTATTAAATGCATAATAAATAGAAGTTACAAGAGGGATAACGAAGAATAACAACAAACCTAAAATCCAGTGTGCTACGAACGTATAACCTGCACGGTTACGCACACTTTCAAGGCTTTTTATACGTTTTTTTGCCATAGTACCCCTCCTAACCTATTTTATATTCGAATGGTTGTAATTTGCCAACAGGGCTATTTACAACATTATGCGAAAGATTTGTGTAAACTACAACACCGTTGCTAAATACAGATTTAGCTAAACCTTTAGAAATCTTGTAATTAACAAGTGCTGCACCATTGGTTTTGTTATAAACCGAAACAAACTCATCATCTACTAAGTTCTTCTTAATAACAGGAGCGTTATCTTCAAATACTGTCTGATAAAGCTTATATTCGCCTAAATCATCAGAATTATCAACATAACAATCAGTCAAGTAATAACCCAATCCCATTCCGTATGCAACGGATTTAGCAATTGCCTTTTCTAAATTAGCTTCACTATTAACAGGGCTGCTGTAAAGTGATGTATAAGCACCAAATACCATTTGATAGAACGGAATATCATAATCAAATGCATTATACTCTCCTGAAGTAAGCGGAGCGTCGAAAACAACGTCGGCAGCACCGGTTGCATAAGCGTTTGCGCCTGCAACTGCAGTTACATAGCCTTGCTTCTTAGCATTATCTAACATATCCTTAACTTCAGTTTCAATAAGGTTACGGTTGATATATGTATTATCCTTATAATCAGAATAAGCATATAATCCAAGTGTCGAAAAACTTATACCTTTTGCTGAGAATTTGCTAGCCTTTTTAATAGCTTTATTTGCTGCTTTAGGTAAGAATCTTCTACCAAGAGCGTAATAAGGATTATCCTGATCTTGTACTCTTGTTGGTGTTGTTGGGAAGCGTTCTGCTTCATAACCGATTGCAGTCTTAGCAACGTCACCGCTAAGTGAGAAACCGTTACCTGATTTTGTATAAGTAACAATATCAAAATCTAAGAAGAGATTTGTATCTTTACAGTAATCAACAAGTTCTCGCAAATCCTTTTTGCTACCATATTCGGAAGGATAGTTACTGCCGCCGGCAATAGAACCGGGGCGTAAACCGTTATCGCCATACGCTAAAAGTCTTACTTGAGGTAATATGCCGGTATCCTTGCTAAGCTTTTCAACAATAGCTTTTGCTTCGCTAAAGGTTGTAAGCGGATTAATCTTTTTATAAGGAATACCAAAGAAAGACTTGGTCGTATTAGTACCACCTAATAAGGTTACGCTATAAGGTGAAGAAGTTGTATTGGATTTAATAAGAGCACCCTTTTCTAATAGATACTCTTGATATTTTTTAGCCATACCATTATAGTTTGCTTCATCACCGAATAAAGGATAATATCTAACCTTAAAGATTTGACCTGAAATATCATCGTTCGGGCGTTTTGTACTGCTTACACCCATATTTTGACCATAATATACTTTTCTAAAGGTATCATAGCCGCGTACATAGAATTCCGGATAAACGATAGAATAACCTGTTCTGTCGTTAGCTGCATCAACTATAAGAGTTGCAGCACCTGCAGCGCTATCTATAACGGCGAACAAACCTTTTTTAGAGTTGTAAGAACCAAATACAGGCATATAAATTGCTGTATTGTCTAATTTATCCATTGGGATACGGTTAGTAATATCGTTACCGTAAATTGTGCCACTGTATTCTTTTATACCGTCAACGTTTTCAGCACAGTTAATAATAGCACCTGTGCCGGTAGGTACAAAGATATTTGCACTTTTTGTGTTCTTAACAGCTGCAAAGTTTGGCGCAACGGTTACAGAAACAATTCTATAATCACTACCGTCCTCTAAAATATCAGCACTGTTAATACTAACTTCAATATGGTCATCTTTTAAAATGTAGTCAACCGGAACGGCAACCTTATACTTTTCAAAGAAATGATACACACGAATACCATTTTCAATTTTACCGCAGAATAAATTTCCTGCTTTTGAACCATCATCAAGATAGGTTTCTCTTGCAGAACCACTTGTAACAGTTAACCATTCAAGTGTTTTGCTGTTGAAGACAGTGATTGATAGTGAATTTAATCCATTAGCACCAACACTGCCGTCAAGGTAACCTTCATAATAAATATCAGACCAATATTCCCCGTTCTTTGCTTTATATAGAACGGATTGCGCGTTACTATCCCACGCCAATTCATAATTATCATTAGAAGCAAGTACTTGAGACTCTAATATCTTTTCACCATAGCTTTTGTATGGGTTCTTAGCTTCTTCTTTGCCGCAACCTGCGAAACAAACAACAATCAAGCAAAGCGCCATAACTAAAGCTAATACGCGAAGTATCTGCTTTTTGACAATCTTCATTTCGTCACCAATCCTTTAAATTAAGAGTATCAAATACATGTTATTTATAGATTATTTCCTCTAAAATTTCACCGATAAAGGAAATAAATTGTTCTGCCAAAATACCGCACATAAGAATAACGAAAATTACGAGTATCATAAAGAATACAATAACAATAGTTGTAAGAAGTACCTTAAAGAAGTCGAAATCGTGTACTTTTATAAGTGCAATAGCTAACATAAAGAACGTGTAAATTAGAACTACTGTTTCAATACCACTAATTAATCCTGCTGTAGCTAAAGGTAATACGTTTGTAAGAATTACCTTTAAGAATAAGAATATAACCCAAGGCATTGTACAGTAAGTTGTTGCAACAAATACATGCTTAAATGAACCCTTACCTTCAAACATTGAACATACAAGCCAGTTACATACTGACCACAACAATACTAAACCGATAGTTGAGAAAATAGTATATAAAGAATTGTAGTTTCTAAGTAATGTATTTGAATAAAGGAAACCATTAGAAGTTACGTTAAGAACCGATGCGATATAGAATAGTATTAATAACACTATTGCTATCGGTACAGAACCCATATCCTTATATCTTAACTCATCAAAGCTGTTAAACGGATGGAAAGGTACTTCGAATAAAAGTTTTAATTTTCTATTAACAGCAATCTTCTTTTCGCTTTTCTTTAATTTGCGAGAAATAACAAAAACTGCAATAACTATTGCTAAAATGCTAAATACAATAACTGCGAAATATTTTGCAACAAAGTTTGAAACCATTTCATTCCAAACTAAATCGTATACTGAGTAGTCACATGCTATTTCAGCTGCTTCTAAAGCTTTATTGTAGTCACCTTGGTTGTAATAAACCATAGCTAGACCACGATAAGCTAACTGGCAGTTACGGTTCTTTGCAAGAACCTTTGCCCATAAATCAGCTGCATCATCATAGTCGCCTTTTAAGTAGTAAGACTGAGCCTCACGAATAAGGTCACCATATTCGGTGGGCTTGAAAACAGTAATTGAATAGTCACCGTTATCAGCAACTAAAATATCATTATTACCATTTAAGGTGATAGCAATCGGCTTTCTAAATATACCTAACTGGTCACCAATACCAATACCGCCACCAAATGCAGACATAAGATTACATTCAGCATCGTAAATAGAGATAATGCCGTGACCGGTTTCAAGCGCGAAAATATATTCATCAGGGCTAGATACGATCGAGTCGATAGACTGACCTGCTGCACCCCATTCAACCTTAGGCTCAGTAAAGTTTACGGTTGAAGAAGATTCAATCTCGCCCTTAAGGGTTCTCTTATAAAGAATATTAGCACCGTTGTGGCTTATCTTTTTAATTTGACCGGTTTCATTCTGAACTACGAAGGTTTCACGATTAGTTGCAGCAGTACAAGTTATCATAAAACCTTGAGTATCAAACGTAAAGTCGGTAAATGAATAAGGTAATTTTCTACCCGAATAATCTTTCTTTGCATCAGTGCTTGTAAGCTTATCCCATAAATATGAAAGAGTGTCTAAAGCAGAACTTTTAACAGTATTAGGACCATAGAATCCCATAAATTCATATTCTGGGGTATACATTAATGCACCGTAATAGCAACCCTTTGAAAGAATATATGTATAACCGTGAGTATCCTTTGCAATAGATGTGGGTTGGAATTGGAAATCTTCAGGAATTAATTCTGATACAGGTCTATCAATTATTTTCTTCAAAACGCCTTTTTTATTTAAAATCAAAACACGTTCATTTTCTGTATCGGAAATATAAATATTACCTAAATCATCAGAATATACACCTTCAGCACCTTTAAAGGTAACTTCGTTGCCATCTTTATCAACAACGTTAACTTCCGATGCTTTTGTATAGTTTTTATCAATTTTAACAAGCCTTGACTCGCCGCCGCACAAAAGCAAAATGTCGTTTGATTTAGAATAAAAAACATCAGTCATACCTTTAAATTCTTCTTCAAGACCTAAGGTTGAAGCTAATATTTTTTCTGTTGC
>JBGVDY010000292.1:0-11527 GCA_045119585.1 Acutalibacteraceae bacterium
ACAACAGGCATTACGTTGGGGTCGGGGAAATAGCGGTAATCTGCCGCAGTTTCCTTATTTCTCATTGGGAAGGTGCGCTTTTTAACGTCATCCCAACGACGTGTTTCCTGTACTAAAACTTCGGTTCTTCTTTCAAGCGCATCTATATGGCGGATAGCTTCTTTATTGATAGCTTCTTCAATAGATGTAAGTGAGCTCATATTCTTAATTTCAGTTCTAACGCCTAAAATATCACTGCCTTCAGGACGAACCGAAATGTTAATATCGCAACGCATTGCGCCTTCTTCACATTCCGAAATTCCCGCAAACTGAAGCTTACTTTTTAATGTTTTTAAATAGCTTATAACTTCTTCAGAGCTTCTGAAATCAGGCTTTGTAACTATTTCGATAAGCGGTACGCTTGTACGGTTGTAGTCAACAAGCGAAGAATCGTTTGTATGCACTAATTTACCCGCATCTTCTTCAACGTGAATTTGCTTAATACCGATTTTGCTGGTGCCCATAGCCGTTTCAACGTCCACAAGACCTTCAACACAAATTGGGTTAAACCATTGTGTTGTTTGGTAAGCGGCAGGAAGGTCGGGATAATAGTAGCTCTTTTTATCAAAAGTGGTGTACTGATTAATTTTACAGTTAAGCATTAAGCCCGCTTTTACTGCAAGCTCGATAGCGTGCTTATTAACTACAGGAAGCATACCGGGCATACCACAGCAAGCAGGGCAAACGCAATCGTTAGGCTCGTCAGCTTCAGAGTGACCGCCGCAAGAGCAGAAAAGCTTTGAATTTGTTGAAAGCTCAACGTGTGTTTCAAGACCAATTACTATTTCGTAAGCCATTATTATACCTCCTCTACTGCTTTTGCAACACTCAAAAGAGTGTTTTCTTTAAAAGCATCTGCCAAAAGCTGTACGCCTTCGGTCACTAATGCAGGTGTACCTGCAAGTGACGGTAAAACGATATATTTGCTCTCGTCAAACACCTTAGTGAAAGCATCTTTTAAATCATACTGAGCAAAAGAATCACAACTTGCCGCAGGTGTAAGAACTAAATCGTAATTTTCGAAAATCTTCTTAAACGCTTCGGTTACAACTCTGCGAACACGCATAGCCTTATCGTAGCAAACTTCATATCTGCCCTTAGATAAAACGTCCGAACCGTAAATTATAACGCTCTTTGCAAGTAGACCTAAGCCTTCGGTTCTTGTATTAACGTAAATATCGTCAATATTTTTAAAGTTAGAAGTACGGTAGCCGTACTTAACACCATCAAACTTTGAAAGATTGTTACAAGTTTCAGCCGATAAAAGAATTTGCCAAGCCGACTGTGCCGCAGGGATTAGTTCTAACGAAATTTCTTCCACACTAACGCCTATTGCTTCAAGCTTTTGCTTATAAGCTAAAACCTTTGCTTTAACGGTGTCGTCAGCACATTCTAAAAGTTCTTTTATAATGCAGGCTTTTTTGCCTTTAATATCTTCATCAAGCGAGTAGGTATAACTTTCAGCAGTATCGCTTGTGCCATCTTTATCGTCGTGACCTGCGATTACTGCCATTACTTCAGCAACTTTTTTACTGTCCTTTGCCATAACGCCTATTTGTTCAGCCGAGCACATACAAGCAATTACGCCGTAACGTGAAACGGTACTGTAAGTCGGCTTTAAAAAGGTTAAATCTTCTACTGCGGCAGCGCGTCTTGGTGAGCCATTAATATCCACACACAAAGCAGCTTCTACTTCGCCGGTTGCCACTAAATTTGCAGCAGCATTTTTAATTTTGCCGTCTTCAACCAAAGCACCATAGTATGAAGTTTCACCTAATAAATCAAGTCCAAACTCGCCAACGTTTGCCTTGCCTGCAATCTTATAGCCCTTATTTTCAAGTCTTGTTACTGCTTCGGCACTGAAAAGCGGGGTAAAACCGTCCAAAATATGTGAGCCTGCAGTTGATAATACATCTTTTACAAGAATGTTATCGTCTACAGCTATATTGCCTTTTTTATCCATAACACTAATATATTTCAACTCAAACACCTCTATTTCACAACCTTTGGAACAATCCAACTGTCTTCATTTTTGTCAGGCGCACCCTTTAAAAGATCGCTTCTGTCAAAGTTTTGTACACGAACGTCATTACGGAAAACATTAAAACGTGGAGCCACGTAAACCATAGGCTCTACTTCTTCGGTTTCTATGCTCAAGAGAGCTTTTTCGGCTGATTTCATACTGTCGAAAATACCTTTAACCGTAGCCTTTTCATCATCAGTAAGCATAATTTCGTTTACGTCTTCAAGTGCTTTAAGCTTATCATCAGCGGACATTTCGGCAACTGCCTTTGCGCCGCTTACAGTAACGGCAGCACCACTGCCGCCAACCGCCGCTCCTGCACCTTCGGTACCACGAATAGCGATATTTGCTTCAAAGAGTTGCATTTCGCTAACAGGGCTTGGTGCACCTAACATTTGGTCACGTGCATTACCGTCAAGCGGGAATACAATTACGTCACGAATAGTTTCGGTGTCTTCTAAAAGCATTATCATACGGTCAACACCGGGAGCCATACCTGCGTGTGGCGGAGCACCGTATTGGAAAGCTTCATATAAAGCGCTAAAGCGAGATGCTAATTCTTCTTCGGTATAGCCTGCAATTTCAAACGCTTTACGCACAATTTCAATATCATGGTTTCTAACAGCACCCGATGCCAACTCAATACCGTTACATACAAGGTCATACTGATAAGCCAAAATTTCGGTAGGCTCTTTATTAAGGAGCGCATCTAAACCGCCCTGTGGCATAGAGAATGGGTTATGTGTAAAGATAATTTTATCGGTGCTTTCGTCATGCTCGTACATTGGGAAATCAACAATGAAGCAGAACTCAAAGCTCTTATTATCAATAAGTTCGCATTCCTTACCAAGCCAGTTACGAACAATACCTGCATTCTTAGCGGCAATTTCTTCAACCATATCGGATACGAAGAATACTGTTTCACCCTGCCTTACACCTGTAAGAGCAATAATTTCCTTTTTCTGCTCATCGCTTAGTTTTTTAACAATTGGGTCGTCCTTAAATTCGCACTTACTTTCATCCAAAAGGGTAATGTGCGCAAGACCCTGCATACCAACTTCCTTAGTAGCAAAAGCTAAGGATTTATCGAAGAACCAACGCTCATTTTTACATGGCGCTACCATTGCTCTTACAACCTTGTTTTTGAAGACAGGGAAATTAACACTTTTAAAGAAATCGGTTAAATCGCAAATTTCAATAGGGTTGCGTAAATCCGGCTTATCACTACCGTATTTGAGCATAGCTTCTTTAAAGGTAATGCGTCTGAAAGGCTCACTATTTACAGGCTTGTGGTCGCCTTGGAACTTTGTAAATATAGCGCGGATAACACGCTCACAAACAGCTAATACTTCTTCTTGCGTAGCAAAAGCCATTTCAAAGTCTAACTGATAAAATTCACCGGGTGAACGGTCGGCACGGGCGTCTTCATCTCTAAAGCAAGGCGCTATTTGGAAATATCTGTCAAAGCCCGAAACCATAAGTAGTTGCTTAAACTGTTGCGGTGCTTGGGGAAGCGCATAAAATTCACCCATATGCTTTCTTGAAGGCACCAAAAAGTCACGCGCACCCTCAGGTGATGATGCCGTTAAAATTGGGGTTTGAATTTCTAAAAAGCCTTCGTCTTCCATAAGCTCTCTCATATATCTTATAATCTGAGAACGCTTATAAATGCTTGAAGAAACCTTAGGATTTCTAAGGTCTAAAAATCTGTGTTTAAGTCTTAAGCTTTCATTAGAAGCTTTAGAAGTTAAAATTTCAAAAGGCAAATTCTTGGTACATTTACCTAAAACTTCAAACTCATCAACAATAAGCTCTACCTTACCGGTTGCAATATTTTCGTTTACGGTTTCAGCATCACGAAGTGATACTACACCCTTAGCTGAAATTACGGTTTCAATTTTGTTCGAATCGAGCTTTTCAATAATTGCAGGGTCGTTTACAACCAACTGTGCAACACCTGTGCTGTCACGCAAATCCACAAACAAAACTCCGCCGTGGTCACGCTTAGACTGAATCCAGCCTGCAAGCTCTACTTCCTTTCCGACAAAAGACTCGCTAATGTCGTTACAATGATGTGTTCTGTACATATCCGTTCCTCCTATAAAAAGTATACCCAATACAAAAACAAAAAACGCCCCGAAAATCCATACGAATTTTCGGGGCGAGAAAAAACAATTTTACCCGCGGTGCCACCCGTTTTGATGCATAGCATCCACTTTAAATATTAAATTTTGGGCTTGCCGTTGAAGTGTTCCCAAGCTTACTACTCATCTCAAACGTGCTTTCAGTCCATGACACGTTCTCCCTGACAGACTTTCCATAAAAGCCGAGTCTTCACAAAATATTATATCCACATAAACTTTCTTTGTCAATGTTTTTTTGAAAATTAAAGTGGCGTTTCAAAAATATTCAAAAATTTTACAAAAAATATGGTGACATATTGACTCTTTAGTGGTATAATCTATTATATATTGCTATTTATATATTATACTATTGGGGGATAAGGTTTTGAAGCTACTTGTAATCGACGGCAACAGCATAATAAATCGTGCTTTTTACGGCATAAAGCTTTTAACCACTAAGGATGGTCAGTATACCAACGGTATATATGGCTTTATAAATATTCTACACCGCTTGGAGGAACTAGAATCGCCCCAAGGTGTTGTTGTTGCATTTGACCTTAAAGCCCCTACCTTCCGCCATAAGATGTATGATGCTTATAAAGCCGGCAGAAAGGGTATGCCTGAAGAGCTTCATAGCCAAATGCCCATTTTAAAGGAATGGTTAACCCTTGCAGGGTATACACCTATTGAATGTGAAGGCTACGAAGCCGATGATGTTTTAGGCACCCTTGCAAGCCTTTGTGAACAAAGCGGTAACGAATGTGTAATAAGTACAGGCGACCGCGACTCGCTACAACTTATATCCGATAAAACCCGTGTACTGCTTGCTGCTACAAAAATGGGCAAGCCTGAAATTATAAATTACGATAAAGCGGCTTTATTTGAAAAGTACGGGCTCACCCCCGAAGAAATGATAGAATTAAAGGCTTTGATGGGCGACTCTTCAGATAATATCCCAGGTGTTGCGGGTGTTGGTGAAAAAACCGCTACCGACCTTGTAACACGTTTTCACAGTATTGACTATATTTACGATAATATCGACACTATCGATATTAAGGATTCGGTCAGAAACAAATTGATTGCGGGTAAAGATTTTGCATTTTTAAGCCGTCAGCTTGGCACTATTTGTAAAACCGCTCCCATAGACACAAACGTTGAAAGTTATAAAAACAAGCCTGTAAACGAAACTGAGCTTAGCCGCCTTATGACAAAGCTTGAGTTCTTCAAACTTATGGAAAAAATGGGACTAAAAGCAGAAACTTCCGTTCCTGTGTGTGCCGAAACAGAGCGCGAAAAAATAACCGTCACCGACTCCCCTGTTTTAAGCAATTCGGCTACCATTTACTGCCAAGACGGCGAATATGCCGTTGTAAGCGGTGAGAATGTTTTTAAGTGTGATTATGACACAATAAAAGAACTTTATAATAACCCCGATATTGAAAAATCCGTTTACGATTATAAAAATATTTATAAAGAGAACCCCAAAATTAAAAACGTTGTGTTCGATGCAATGCTTGCAGGGTATATTTGTAATCCTGCCGCTTCATCCTATGCGCCCGACCGCCTTTTTGCTGAATACGGCGCCACTTTACCTGAAATAGTGGGTGAAACTGACACCCTTACCCAAAATGCTTGCAAATTTTTTGACGTTTGTAAAAAGCTAAAACTGGAACTTGAAAAAACAAATCAGTTATCACTTTTTGAAACTATTGAACTTCCCTTAGCCAAGGTTTTGGGTGATATGGAGCTTGTCGGCTTCAAGGTTGATAGCTTGGGTCTTAAAAATATGTCGGACGAATTAGCCGTTCGTATTGACAAGATAAGTGAAGAAATTTTTTCTCTTGTAGGATATGAATTTAACCTTAATTCCCCAAAGCAGTTAGGTGTTGCGCTATTTGAAAAATTAGGGCTTCCCGCTAAAAAGAAAACCAAAAGTGGTTACAGTACCAACGCCGAAGTTTTAGAAGAGTTAAAGGATATTCACCCTGCGGTATCGCTTCTACTTGAATACCGTCAATTAGCAAAACTAAAATCAACTTATACCGACGGATTGCAAAGCTGTATACAGGCGGATGGCAGAATTCATACAACCTTTAACCAAACCGAAGCCAGAACAGGTAGAATAAGCTCATTAGAGCCAAACCTACAAAACATCCCCATAAGAACCAACGAAGGCAAACGACTTCGCGAATTTTTTGTAGCCGAAGACGGTAAGGTTTTAGTAGATGCCGACTATTCACAAATTGAACTTAGGGTGCTTGCAAGTATGGCGGAAGACCCAAATATGATAGCCGCCTTCAAAAACGGCACCGATATTCATACGTCTACCGCTTCGCAAGTGTTTAATATGCCTATAGATTTAGTGACACCGCTTATGCGTAGCCGTGCCAAAGCGGTAAACTTCGGTATTGTTTATGGTATAGGCGCATTCTCGCTTTCAAAGGATATTGGTGTCACCCGTAAGGAAGCCGATAACTATATTAAAGCATATCTCGCTTCCTATTCTAAGGTAGCTGAATTTATGGAAAATACTATAAAGGATGCAAAGCTTGACGGCTACGTCTCTACCCTATTTGGCAGAAGACGTTATTTGCCCGAGCTTTCAAGCTCTAACGGTATGCTTCGCGCCTTTGGTGAAAGAGCGGCAAGAAACGCCCCCATTCAAGGCACCGCTGCCGATATTATAAAGCTTGCTATGATTCGTGTTTTCGATTCGCTACAAAAGGAAGTTCCGTCAGCAAGGCTTATTCTTCAAGTACACGATGAGCTTATTGTAGAATGTAACGAAGCTGATGCCGAAAAGGTATCACTACTTTTAAAAACCGAAATGCAAAATGCAGCAAATTTAAGTGTTACACTTACTGCCGACGTAGCATACGGTAAAAATTGGTTAGAAAGTAAATAATAATGAAGGTTTTATTTGTTTGTACAGGCAACACCTGTAGAAGTCCTATGGCAGAAGGATATGTGAATAATAAATTCAGTAATATCGCTGCCAAAAGCTGCGGTATTTTTGCCGACGGCTCACCCGTATCTGAAAATTCCGAAACCGCTATGCGCGAAATAGGAATAGATATAAGCGCACATTCTTCTAACGGGATTTCTCATGAACTTATTGCTTGGGCTGATAAAATATTTTGTATGTCCCCATCACACAAGCAAATGTTAGAATCTATTGGCGTAAAAGCGGAAGTTTTGGGTGGCGGTATTTCCGACCCTTATGGCATGGACTTAAACGCTTATAGGCTTTGCCGTGATGAAATCATAAAAGAAATAGATGATCTTTTTATTGGTTTTTCAATTGTTCCTATTGATTACCGCCATATTAAAGATATTGCAAAACTTGAAAAAGTTTGCTTTTCCACCCCTTGGAGCGAGCAAAGTATTTTAGATGCCTTTAAAACCGGTACACGCTTTTTTGTGTGCGAAAAAGATAATAAGGTATTAGGCTACGTTGGTATATCCGCAATTTTAGATGAAGGTTATATTACCAATATAGCAGTTTTTCCCGAATACAGAAATAAAGGGGTTGCTTCCGCTTTGCTTTCTCATTTAGAAGAATTTGCAACAAAGCAATCGCTTGCGTTTATTTCACTTGAAGTACGAGAAAGCAACACCAATGCAATTTCACTTTATAATAAGTTTGGTTTCGCTGTAGAAGGTAAACGAAAAAACTTTTACACCGAGCCAAAAGAAGACGCTTTAATTATGACAAAAAGGTTTGATTAATTTGAAAATACTTAGTATAGAAACTTCCTGTGATGAAACTTCGGTTGCAATAGTCGAAGACCGCACGGTGCTTTCTAATATTATTTCAACACAAATAGAAGAACATAAAATATACGGCGGTGTTGTACCCGAAATCGCTTCCCGCCGACATACCGAAGCCATCTCCCACGTATGCGAAGAAGCGCTAAAGCAAGCAGGCCTTACTTATAGCGATATTGATGCGGTTGCGGTTACCTTTGCACCGGGACTTATCGGTGCGCTTTTAGTAGGTGTAAACTTTGCAAAAGGTTTAGCTTTATCTTTAGGCGTTCCGCTTATTCCTGTTCACCACTTGCGTTCGCACATAGCAGCAAACTATATTGATACGCCCGACTTAAAACCCCCGTTTTTATGCCTTTTGGTTTCGGGCGGTAATACCGTTATTGCCGAAGTTACCGACTATACAAGTTTTAAAATAATAGGCGGCACTTTAGATGATGCGGCAGGAGAATGTCTTGACAAGGCGGCACGTTGTATGGGTCTTTCCTACCCCGGCGGTGTTAATCTTGATAAAATTGCCACTTTGGCAGATAATAAAAAATATCCGCTACCATATCCAAAGGTTAGTACAGGTAAATACGACTTTAGTTTTTCGGGTCTTAAAACGGCAGTTTTAAACCTTGTGCATAATGCAAAACAAAAAGGCGAAGAAATCGACGTGCCCGTAGTTTGCGCTACAGTACGCCAAAGAGTATGCGATATGCTTATAACCAACACAATAACTGCCGCAAAGGAATTTGGGCATAAAAGTATTGTATTGGCAGGCGGTGTATCAGCTAATAGCGAGCTTCGTTCCCGTATGGAAAGCGAATGCGAAAAGTTAGGTATTAAGCTTTACTGCCCACCGCTTAAATACTGTACTGACAATGCCGCTATGGTTGGTGCACAGGCAATATACGAATATAAAAGCGGCAACGTAAGTGATTCTTCACTTAATGCTGTTGCCACTTTACCCATAGACTACAGGAGTTAGTTATGACACAAAAAAAGCTTCTTTTAATAGTAAATCCTTGCTCGGGACGTGCTAAAATGTATACCGAGCTTTTAAAGGTAGTAGAAATACTTTCTGCCGCTGATTATGCAGTAACGGTATACCCTACAAAATATAAGGGTGATGCTACCGAATATGTTTCAAAACTTTTCGATAATGATTACTCTACCATAGTTGTTTGTGGTGGAGACGGTACTCTCAACGAAGTTATTACAGGTATTATGCAGGCAAAGCTTTCCACCCCGATTGGCTATATACCTTCCGGCACTCTTAACGAGTGGTCAAGCGGTCTTAAAATTTCAAGAAATATTGAAACAGCCGCTAAAGATATTACCAAAAACAACAAAATAATGCTTGATATAGGCAAATTTAGTGATAAATATTTCTCTTATACTGCTTCTTTCGGCGCATTCACTTCAGCCTCATATTCGGCGCCTCAAAATATAAAGAACGTTTTAGGTCAGGCAGCTTATTTCTTTGAAGGTATTAAAAGCCTTGGCAATATAAAGCCCATTCACTTAAAATTCACCCACGATGGCATTACAAGAGAAGGCGACTACCTATTCGGTGCTATTTCAAATTCGTTGTCGGTAGGCGGTATTGTTAAGTACAACGAAAATTCCGTTGTGCTTAACGACGGTGAGTTCGAGGTTATGCTTATAAAAACCCCCGATAACATTTTAAAACTTCAACCCCTTATAGACGGAATTTTAAAAAGGGATTTTAGTAATGAAGGTTTTGAATTTTTTAAAACAAAATCTGTAACCGTAGAAAGCCGTGAACCGGTTTCATGGACTCTTGACGGTGAATTTGCCGAAACAAACGGCGCACTTAAAATAGACAATATTCATAACGCGATTACATTTTTAATACCCTAACTTCAAACAAAGGAACGGAGAAAATATATGTTTACAAGAGATATAGGTGTTGACTTAGGCACCGCAAATACATTAGTTTGTCTTAAAGGCAAAGGAATTATTATGAGAGAGCCATCTGTTGTGGCTTATGATATAAGAAACGATGCAGTAAGAGCCGTAGGTAGAGAAGCTAAGGAAATGATTGGTAGAACACCGGGTTCTATCGTGGCTGTTCGCCCCTTAAAGAACGGCGTCATCGCCGACTTCGACGTTACCTCAGCAATGCTTAAACGCTTTGTAAAGTTAGCGCTTAAAGGCTCGTTCGTTTCCCGAGTACGTATGGTAATTTGTATACCTGCAGGTGTTACCGAGGTTGAAAGCCGTGCTGTACACGATGCTGCAAAGCAAGCAGGCGCAGTGGATGTTGTACTTGTAGAAGAACCTATGGCTGCTGCAGTAGGTGCAGGTCTTCCCGTGCACGATGCTACAGGTAATATGGTAGTAGATATCGGCGGTGGCACAAGTGAGGTTGCCGTAATATCTTTAGGCGATATTGTTACCGCACAATCTATTCGTACCGCAGGTGACGATTTGGATGAAGCAATTATTAACTACATTCGCCGTAAGCATAACCTTTTAATAGGTGAACGTACCGCAGAGCAAATTAAAATTGAAATCGGCTCTGCTAAACCTTATGAAGGCGAAACCACTATAGAAATCAAGGGTAGAAACCAAGTTGACGGTCTTCCTAAGAATGTTGTTATTTCATCCGAAGAAGTTCGTATTGCTATGGCAGATACCGTTTATCAAATTATTGATACCATTCGTTTAACACTTGAAAAAACTCCGCCTGAGCTTGCGGCAGATATTATTGACCGCGGCATTACCCTTACAGGTGGCGGTGCATTGCTCCGTGGTCTTGCAGAGCTTATTGCCGAAGAAACAGGTATAGCAGTAACCATCGCAGCAAACCCACTTGACTGTGTAGTTTTAGGTACCGCTAAGTACCTTGAAGCAGATAGCGCGTTTGACAACTACACCTTTAGAAGAGGCAAAAGATTTAGATAAAGTTTAAATAACAGGAGAAAATAAATGCGTTTTTTCTTTCGCAGTAAACAGTTTAAAATTATTTTAACAATTTTATTATCGCTTATAGCTGTTTCTATAATTTTCAGTGTGATAGGCGGTGCTATTTCACCGCAATCTAATATAATAGGCACTATAACCGCTCCGTTCCGCACGGCTATTACAGCCGTTAAAAACGGTATTAGTGATTTTAGCGACGCACTTTCAGGCGGTAATGAGGTTATGCTCGAAAATGCCGAGCTTAGAGAACAGCTTAACGAGCTTCGTGAAGAACTTGCCGATTATGAAAAAATCTCAAAAGAAAACGAGTTTTATAAAAATTATCTCGAGATAAAGGACCAAAATCCCGATTTCGAGTTTACGCCGTCTACAGTTATTTCACGTGATGCTTCCGACCCATTTGGCGGATTTATTATAAACAAAGGCTCTACCGACGGTATTTCGGCCCACGACCCCGTTATAACCGACGCGGGTGTTGTAGGCTTTATAACTGATGTAGGGCTTACTACCTCTAAGGTTGTAACCATTCTAAGCCCCGACCTTACTTTAGGCGCGCTTGATAACCGTACAAGTGACTCCGGTATCATTAAAGGCTCGTTAGAACTAAACGAAAATGGATACACCAAGTTTGAAAACCTTT
>JBGVDY010000293.1:0-4813 GCA_045119585.1 Acutalibacteraceae bacterium
CATAATCGGTTGGGATTTTACCGTTTATATAAGCTTTCATACCTTGGTAGATATCTTTTGCTTCAAATCCTTTAAGTAAATATTGCTTGTCACCAATTAAAACAGATTTTACAGCTTTAAAATTGCTTACAATAATCGGCAAGCCTACCATTCTGGCTTCAAGTACGCTAAGGCCCTGAGCTTCGTAGTAAGATGGGAATATAAAGCAGTCACAAAGCTTTAGTAAAACAAAAGGATTTTGCATAACTTCTGTTATGATGATTTTATCGCTTATTCCAAGATTAGCAGCTTCACTTTCAAGAGATGCCTTTAAAGGACCGTCGCCAATAATATAAAGGGCGGCGTTTATACCTTCATCATTAAGGCGTTTTAACGCTTTTATAATATTGCTTTGATTTTTTTCGGGCATACAGCGTCCCATAGTAACAAATTTTATACAATCCTTTAAAATGGGGAACTGTGTGTTTTTTTTGAAACCGTTTGCTTTTGAGACTGTAGTTGTATAAAGAATATCGTTTTCAATGTAATATGATGAATCAGCAGCCAGATTTTTGAATCGTGAATCATCTAATAAATTGGATGAATAAGTGAACTTATGCTTAGTTTCTTCGGTGGCAAGAAACTCTTTGTTGACTTTGTAAACATTTTCAGAAGCGGAAACAATTTTGTCAAATTTTTCATAAACCGAAACAAGATTTTCGATTGTGAGTTTCGTTTTACTTATTTTCCGCTTTTCTTCGTTAGAAAACTCGGCAGACATATCACTATGTTGCCAAATACATTTTTTGGTGTTTTCATGTTCGCAACCGAGAGTTGCTAAAAGTGGGAATAGTGTGCCGTAACCGGAGAAATCAATTATATAGTCGAAGTTAACATCAGCTAAAGTGCGTATATATTCTCTACGCATAATTCGCTTTGCTACATTCAGTTTCCCTTCACTCATATTAAATCCGCAGTATAAGCTGCGCTTGTAAACCTTTTTTTCTTTTTTCGAAAGTTTAGGTGCGCTAACTCGCTGGAAAAGCCTTACATTATCAGGGATTTTATCAAGATTGCTAGCGGCATCCTCTCTGTTAGAGATTAAAGTATATACTGTAACATCGTATTTGTTATAATCAATCTTTTTAATAAGATTCAAGAATGCGGATGTAACACCGTTGGTTGCAAGAGTACCGGGATAGAAAAGAATTTTCTTCTTGCCGGATTTAGGCGCTTCTAATAGATTGTGGTTTTGGTTGTTATCGAACAGAACTTCCAATACGCGAGAAGAAACATTTGCATCGTCATACTTACAAGCCCAAGCGCGAGTTTCATTGGCGATTTTTTTGTACTGTTGTTCAACTTCTTCAATATTATTAATGTAATTAGAAAGGTCTGATAAATCGTGAGCACAAGGACCCGGAAGCTCATCAAGTTTAAAGTAAATACCTCTGTTTTTTGAATATTCCTTATAGTCGGGAATATAGAATAGAATAGGTTTTTTAGCTACAAGGTAATCAAAATAAATACTTGAATAGTCGGTTATTACAATGTCAACTATTGAAAGTAAAGAGTTTGCATCAATATTATATGAAACAAAGTTACATGCGGCTAATTGCTTGTCCGATAGATTGCGGTACTCAATTTGGTGCGGTTTGATTATTAACTGATATTTTTCAGTATCAATGGTTTGATTAAAATGTTCAAGCATTGATGTGTATCTTTCAATATCAATCTTCGGATTTGAAACATTATTTCCCGACCAAGTAGGCGCATACAGAATGATTTTTTTATTCGGATCGATAGTAGTACCGTGATCGCGAAGCTTTTTAATAATTTCCTCTCGTTTAGTTTTAATTACTAAATCATTACGCGGATAACCCTCTTGGATATATCTTCCGTTATAAATTTCACGTAATCTATACGAATCATTGAAAATTTTGGTCATAAATTCGTTAGGCGATACTACATAATCCGCCATAAGAAGATTACGCAACATATTTTGAACCAGCTTTTTACCGCCCGGAATATCGTAGCCGATATATTTTACGGTAATGCTGTGCCATGTGTTTAGAAAAATTTGACCTTCGCGTTTAGCAAAGAAAGAATGGAAGGAAGTATTATTAATAAGATATTTACACCTGGCAACAAAATATGCATAACCAACGGTATTGTATTTTACAAAATAGACATTTTTAAGGTCTTTGTATTCGTTTCTTAAATAATCGAGCTCGTGGTCGTCTGCAATAACCCAAAAATGTTTGTAATTATTAAAATCTGCTCTTTCTTGAAAAGCCTTAAATAGAGCTAAGGGATTACAAAGCATACCTGCGCCTGCATGGGATTCATATAATACCCAATTATCAACAATAGGTTGCTTTTTGCAGTAATAATTATATCTTGTGTGCCAATTTTTATCACTTAAAAGAGCACTATAATAAATTTCAGGATGTTCGGCTTTTAAAAGGTTTCTTTCAAATTTCGATAATCCTTCAGATTTATTGATTTTTTCAAAAATATCCGCATAACTAATTTCGGACATTTTTAAACCGTTTTTATGTTTAAAACTATATGCTATATATCTTGCTCTATATTTTAGGTTTTTCCAAAAACTCATTTAAATACTTCCTTTATTGTCTGTAAATACTTTTGAGCATAAAATAACATTATGATTGTATCATTTTGCATAGTGAAAGTCAAGACCTAACACGGATATTTAAGCGCAATATTTTGTATGCTCCCTTTCACCTATAATAATGTTTAAGATTGTATTTTTATTGCAAAAAATAAAACTTTTTCCAATAAAAAGGAGTTCACCCTTTTTATTGGGTGAACTCCTTACAATTATTTTGCTTTTGATTCGCAGTAAAGACAGCGATAAACGCGGTTTTCTTTATCTGTAAGCTTGAAAATTTGGGGTAGTTCCTGTTCGGTTGTGGTAATACAACGCGGATTTTTACACTTAATTACATTGGTAAGCTTTTCGGGTAAAGCAATACGCTTTTTTTCAACCGTTTTACCGTTTTTGATAATGTTTACGGTTACATCGGGGTCGATATAACCTAAAATATCAGTATTAAGAACAATATCTGCATCGATTTTGATAATATCCTTTTTACCCATTTTACTGCTTGGAGTGTTGTTAATAAGTGCTACTGAGCAATCAAGCTTATCAAGCTTTAAAAGGGAATAAATTTTCATACCAAGACCTGCGGTAATGTGGTCTATTACTATACCGTTTTTAATTTCATCAATAGTCATTATTCTACCCCCAAAAGCATTAAAATTAACGCCATACGCATATATTTACCGTTTAAAACCTGCTTAAAATAGCAAGCGCGTGGGTCGTCATCAATAGCTACGCTAATTTCGTTAACACGCGGAAGTGGATGAAGAATAGAAAGGCTTTGCTTAGCACTGGCTAATTTTTCAGTTGTTAAAATGTAACTGTCTTTAAGCCTTAAGTATTCTTCTTCGTTAAAGAAACGTTCTCTTTGAACGCGTGTCATATAAAGAATGTCAAGTTGTGGCATAGCGGATTCTAAATCTGTAGTTTCAACCACTTCAAAGTTATCCTTTTTAAGCGATTCTCTAATATATTCGGGAATACGAAGCTCGGTTGGAGAAATAAGCACAAACTTAACATTTTTATATCTTCTGAGTGCATTTATAAGCGAATGTACCGTTCTGCCAAACTTTAAGTCGCCGCAAAGACCAACCGTAAGGTTATCAAAACCACCCTTTTCACGTTTTATTGTCAAAAGGTCTGCAAGTGTTTGAGTAGGGTGGTTATGTCCGCCGTCACCTGCATTAATTACAGGAATACTTGCGTTCATACTTGCTACAAGCGGTGCGCCTTCTTTTGGGTGGCGCATTGCAATAATATCGGCATAGCAGGAAACGGTTTTTGCGGTGTCTGCTATACTTTCACCCTTTGCAGCAGAGCTGCTAGCTGCTTCTGAAAAGCCTAAAACGTTGCCGCCTAATTCATACATAGCGGCTTCAAAGCTAAGTCTGGTACGGGTTGAAGGCTCGAAAAATAGTGTTGCAAGTTTTTTGCCGCGGCATTTTTCGGCGTATTTTTGTGGATTATCAATGATATCGTTTGCGGTTGCAATTAAGCTGTCAATTTCTTCTAAAGAAAGCTCAGCAATATCTATTAAACTTCTCATTTTAAAAATCCTTTCAGATTATTCCTTTGCGCCATTGATAGCAAGATAATTCTTGATTCTTTCAACATTCTCGCGGTTTTTCTCATCTTCTTCTAAGTATTCGATAATATCGTAAACGTCTACTACCGAGTATACAGGGAAGCCAAATTCTTCGCCTACTTCTGCCATTGCGCTCTTGTCGGTTTTGCCTTTTTCTTTACGGTCTACCATAACGAATGTAGCGGCAACCTTTGTGTCTTTAAGACCTGAAAGAATTTCCATACTTTCTCTTATTGCGGTACCTGCGGTGATAACGTCTTCAACTATAACGATTTCTTCACCTGCTTGTGGCTTATAGCCTACAAAAACGCCACCTTCGCCGTGGTCTTTTTCTTCCTTACGGTTAAAGAAGAAGGGAACATCAAGACCATTTTTAGCAAGTGCTACTGCTACAGATACAGCAATCGGGATACCCTTGTAAGCAGGACCGTAAAGTACAGTCTTTTTATTGCCGATTTTTTCAAAGTAAGCCTTAGCGTAAAACTCGCCCAATTTGCAAATTTGTTCGCCGGTTTTAATATCGCCTGCATTTATAAAATAAGGGATTTTTCTGCCTGATTTAGCGGTGAAATCGCCAAACTTTAAAACGCCAGCACCTTCTAAAAATTCAATAAACTCTCTTT
>JBGVDY010000294.1:0-15457 GCA_045119585.1 Acutalibacteraceae bacterium
TGTTTCGGGTCAGATAGCTTCGGTAATCGCAGGCGGTCTTATCCTCAACTTCTTTATGTAGGAGGTAATGATTTATGTTTAATAATTTAATTTTACTTAACAGTATATTCTCCCGATTTAAGCCTATGGCTTTTGTAGATAATTTAAAATATATGCTTTCAGGAATGATAGCAATATTTATTGTAATAGGTATTATAGTAATCGCTACCATAATCCTTAATAAAATATTCTCGAAAAAGTAAACTCTAAGCACCGCAAAACGTGGTGCTTTTTTTATTTTTAAAAAAATTTTAAAAATCTATTGACAAAATAAAAATAATGTGTATAATAAAAACAGTAATCATTATCATTTTCGTCAATACAGCGCATTACTAAAAATAAAAAAATAAAAATTTTTTAAAAAAAGTATTGACAAACAGAAAAAAATGATTATAATGAAATAGTAATCATTACTGATTTGGGGTGATTAAATGAAACACTACTCGAAACAGCGTGAAGCCATACTGGAAGTTTTACGCTCGACAGATACCCACCCCACAGCAAATTGGATTTACGAAAAGGTACGTGAGCGAATTCCAAACATCAGCCTTGGCACTGTATATCGTAATTTATCCGGTCTTACTGCCGATGGTACAATCTTACAAATTGAGGTTGGTGATGGATTTGAACATTTCGACGGTGATATTTCTCCCCATCTTCACCTATACTGTAGAGAGTGTGGAAAAATTTTTGACCAACGTCTAACCGGCAATTATATCGCCGATGCCGCTAAAGAAAGTGGCTTCACAACCGATACAACAATTTATGTAGCGTACGGTATCTGTAAAAATTGCAATTAAAAAATTAAAAATATTTAAATCTATGGAGGAAAACAAAATGAAAAAGTATGTATGTCTTATCTGCGGTTACACACACGAAGGAGATTCTGCTCCTGACGAATGCCCTATCTGCCACGCTCCCGCTTCTAAATTCCAAGAACAAGCAGGCGAAAAAACTTGGGCTGCTGAACATGTTGTTGGCGTTGCACAAGGCGTTGACCAGATGATTATCGACGGTCTTCGTGAAAACTTCAACGGTGAATGCTGTGAAGTAGGTATGTATCTTGCAATGTCACGCGTAGCTCATAGAGAAGGCTATCCTGAAATCGGTCTTTACTGGGAAAAAGCAGCTTTAGAAGAAGCTGAACACGCTGCAAAGTTTGCAGAGCTTTTAGGTGAAGTTGTAACCGATAGTACAAAGAAAAACCTTGAAATGCGTGTAGATGCTGAAAACGGCGCAACACTTGGTAAGTTTGAACTTGCTAAAAAGGCTAAGGAATTAGGTCTTGACGCTATTCACGATACCGTTCACGAAATGGCACGTGATGAAGCTCGACACGGCAAGGCATTTGAAGGCTTGTTAAAGAGATATTTCTAAAAAACGGTATGAGTGAAAAACCTTTATTTTACAAGGGTTTTGCGATATTATCACAAGATGTTGTGAGAAAAGGTATGCAGTTTTTCTGCATACCTTTTTTGTGTTTTTTGTGCATAGTTTGTGCAAACCTTTTGTGAAAAGCCTTGATTTGTGCAAATCTGCGTGTTATAATGTGCATAGTATATGAAAGGTGGTTCAAATATGGCAGATAACAGAGATATTAAGGTTGAGGTTTGGGACGATGATGGCTTTATTGAACTAACAGCAGAAGAAAAAAGGTCTATTGCCACCGATAAACCTATTGTAATAGAAGAAATTACAGATACGGTTAAGGTAGAAAAAACCGAAGAACCTTATATCAAACGTGGAAATAAAAAATATTATAAGACCAACACAAAATATGTTTATAAAGTTGCTGACCGAGTATATGTATATCGTTTGTTTTTGAAACAAGATGACCATAATATTGACCGATATTATGATTGCCACCCAAGAACCAAAGAACCTTTACGAACCGAAGATGAAGCATATAAAGCCTTAACTATCCATAAAGATATAATTTCAGGCGATAGTTCTTTTGTAAATGAAAAGGTTACTTTCGGTCAGGTGTGGGAACACTTTCTCAACTCTGAACACGATAGGGCAAAGGAAACTATAAGGCGCTATACCTCTATCTATGAAATACACGTTAAACACATTTTTGGTGGAAAACCTATACAAGAAATAAAACCTATTCAGTATTCCGAATTTCTTAAAAAAATATACAATCACGGCACCGCAAGAAAAGAAACCAAGGAAGAAAAAATTACTGCGGAAGAAAAACGAAGAAAAAAAGTTCCAAACGGATATAGCCTTGCTTATGTAGAAAGTATGTTAAAGTTCTTTTATCTCGTTGTGCACCACGCAGCCGAGTATGATTTTATCTCTTATCAACAATACAATGAGTTTAGAGATAAATGTAAATTACCAAAAAAGAAAAAGAAAAAGGATAAAACAAAAATTAGAGTTCTTACTCAAAAGCAGATAGTAGATATAAAGGAATTACTAAAAAATACTGATTTTTATTTACCTTTTCTTGTTGCGCTCTTGGCTGGCACAAGACCTGCGGAAACCTTTGCTTTGAGATTTAGTGATTTTGATTTTGAAAATCAAATACTCCACATTAACAAGCAGATAGTTGATGAAGAAGGCGCTTTGGTTATAAAGAACCCAAAGACAGAAGAAAGCACAAGAGATATTCTTATTTCTGATTATTTACTTTCGGAAGTCAAAAAGCGAATGGAATATTTAGAAAAGCAAAGAGAACTTAATCCGAAAGCATTTGCAACAAACAATGGTCGCCTGATTGACGGCAGAGAATTTGAAGAACCCACAATGGATATGCCCGATGATATGATGTGTAGGGATAGCAAAGGAAGATATGTTACAGCTCATTCTTTCTCATATTACACCAAAATCATAAAAAAGGATATTGCCCCAAACGATGATGCGTTTGAAGATTTTTCGTTTTACACTTTCCGTAAAACCCACCTTTCCAATATGGCGGCTAACAACTGCCCTATCGGAGAACTTATGAAACGAGCAGGACACTCAAAAGTCGAGCGCCTATATGAAAACTATTATCAAACTAACGAAACTGCCACCGAAAAATTAAAACAGGCTTTGTCAAATTTTGAAGCCTCTATATAACAAATAAGCAGGGCAAAAATGCCCTGCTTATTTGTTTTTAATTAGTGTTCGGTTTTCTAATACAAGATAAATCATATTTGCATAGTTTTTTATAATAACGAATTTCGCTTTTGCTACCGATAATGTAAAGGTAACGGTTTTTCGTATCTCTCTTTGTTGGCGTCCAACCACGTCTTTTAGCTTCTTCCAAACTGATATTAACACCACTTTGTCGGGGGTGTCTTAATCTGCCTGTTTCATCTAAATAGAAAGTGGCACGTGCGGTCTGTCCTACAAAATAGGCATTTGTGGCTTGGTATATCGTTCCATTATGTCCGATTGTGGTATCGCTGAAAGATAATACACCGTGTATCTGTGGTTTATCCTCTTTGAGCAATTTAAGGCAACGAGAAATAAACCAACTTTCCGTATTTTTGGGTGTGCCGTCAAGGATATGCAGACGGTGTAATTCGGTTACAGCGTCTTTATATTCTGCACCGAACACGCTTCTTCGCACATTCTCACTACACGGTGTTGCAAACATTAAAACACCTATAATCTTTTCTTGTTCATACAGAGCATAACAAGGCGAAGGCGCATTACTACAACCGTGTGAATAATGATGTTTTGTTATGTATTCTTTTGCAATTTTAGCCGATACTTTTTTTACTGTGTAATTTAAAAATTCTTTTTCCATTGTTTGATTTCTCCTTAATTGTTTAGTTAAGGAGAAATAACCTCAAACTATGGGTTGTCGTTATTCATCTTTAGGGTTGGAGAAATCAGGTTATTTCTCCGATTTTATATTTTAATCTATGGTAACACTCTTTAACAAAGAGTTACAAACTGACTTAACAACATTAACGGTCATAGCGTTACCTGCTTGTGCTAAAAGTTTATTCGGGTTGAGATTCGCCCTTTTAGCTTTGGTTATGTATTCTTTCGGAAAACCTTGTAACATCAAACCCTGATAACCATTCAGTTTATATAATTGCTTTTTATAAACATAATAAAGTCCGTGATTGCCTTTTCTTAATGTGGGCGTTTTATCTTTATAGGTTCGCATATCCGTGTTTCTACGGTCGATAACGAGGTAATCTTGCTTTAACAGTTCTTCCACATCAAATTTGCCCTTGTTTTTCGGGGTGTTAAGATAATCTTGCCAAGATTTACTGTAAATGCTGACAGGTTCGCCGTGGAGACCGTTCAGGCACTCTTTAAGGGTTCTTCCTGTTTCGGTGTGTGTTTCCCATTCAATCGGTTTATGCGGTATATCTTTCCTGATACCCACCAAGTAAATTCTTTCACGACTTTGTGGAACTCCAAAATTTATTGAGTTGAGAACCTTCCACGAGACGTCATAACCGAGCTTATCAAATTCGGTTAAAACGGTTTTTAGTGAATTGCCGTTATCGTGTGATACGAACCCTTTTACATTCTCCAAAATAAAATACTTGACGTTCTTTTCTTTAAGTATTTTCATTAGCCCGAAAATAACCTGTCCGCGTTCATCTGCGAAACCTTCTCGTTTGCCTACCATTGAAAATGTTTGGCAAGGAAAACCGCCAATCATTAAATCAAAATCGGGTAATGTTGTAGTATCAATCTTCATCAGGTCGCCGTAGTTCTGTTCGGTGTTCCCATAAAACACCTTGTAGGTGTCGGTTGCGTCTTTGTCAATTTCGCTGTATGCGACACATTCCAAACCGTTGTCTGAAAGTCCTAACTTTCCACCGCCGATACCTGCACAAAAGTCCATAAATTTTAAGCCATAATTTTTTTCCATTGTTTGATTTCTCCTTAATTGTTTAGTTAAGGAGAAATAACCTCAAACTATGGGTTGTCGTTATTCATCTTTAGGGTTGGAGAAATCAGGTTATTTCTCCATAGTTTAATTAGTTATTGTTTAAGTACATTCTTGAAGGAACAAAGCGTTTGTTCGTATTGTTGTGTTCCAAGTGCACGAATTTGAGTTTTTCGGGTAACATCTTGTTGCAAAAATAAGATGTGTTGAAGCTTGGCATTTTGCCGTCAAAAGAAACCTTCTTGTCAACTATCAGCAATTCAAGGTTCTTATCCAAAAAGAACGTTCCGACCTGTTGATAGTTCAGGCACTCAAGATTCAGTAACATAGCGAACGGTTTTTCAAGGGCATATAACCTTTCTAAAACCTGCAGTTTACTACTGAACGGTGGGTTGCTTATGATGTAGTCATAATCTTCTTTGGGCTCATACTCAAAAAAGTCCTGACCTGTATTTATGTGTGAATGTATTACTTTACAACCGTGTTCTTTTAGTGCAATTACAAATTCGCTGTTTTCCAAATCAAAAGGACACCACACGGTCGAACCTTTGGTTACATATTCCAAAATGGGTTTAACCAAAATTGCAGGGGTATATCTTTCATCGTTTTCAGCTTTCTTGCCGATAAAATTATTTGCCATATCAATTCTCCTTAAAATTTTATTTAAGGAGAAACAACCTCAAAATAGGGTTGGTGTTATTCGTCTTTTTGGTTGGAGAAATCAGGTTATTTCTCCGTTTTGATTTTGTTAAATTCTATACCAATTATTTATTGTTATAACGACTATCCAAAAAAGCAGATGATAAGGTATATAATTTTGCGACTTTATCAGGGTTTTTACCCATAATATCGCTGATTTCTTTTGAATAGTTTTTTCGTTTTTCTAAAAAGTCATCATATCGAGTGTATAATTCGTTCATATATAAAATAAAGAACATCATTTCAACACTAAAATCATCAACATCTAACCCTGTTTCGCTTTTATATTTTTCAGCAACGGAATGAATGTCAATATATTTATCTATCAAATCATAAGCAATACACGAAAAAGTGGCGTCAAGGTTTGTGTTTTCGTCTTTGCAAACAGCTGTTATTGTTGCAAAATTAACGTCAATAGGGGTTGTTTGTATAATCTCTTTGTAAAGTGAATTTATGTCTTTATCAAAATTTACTACTGTCTTTTTATCATTTTTTGTTTCTGTATTTTTGTTAATACGAACCTTCATAATATAAAATCTCCTTATTATTTCTTAAAATATTTTTCTGTTTTTTTATCAATAGTTTTTGCGACAAGGTGGCAATATAATTTCCAAACTTGTTCATTGTCATATTGGTTAGCTTCTTCGTCAGTTTCTTCGAGGATATTTTTTAGACTTTCGCGCACATCGGTATAATAAATATCAAAAATACCTGCTTCTGCCAAATGGTAGGCTTTGTGATATACGGTAGCACCACCCACACATCTAAAATACCGCAACAATATCTTTTCGGCTGATGTTTGTTCTTCTTCCATTTCGGATTCAAGATGTTCGCATATATGCGCCCAAGTGTTTTCAATAACCTTATTTGTATTTGTCTTCAACATTTTGAAAATCTCCTTTCTTGAAAATTCCAATAGACAACAAAAAAATACACCTATCCCTTTTTCCTTGGGATAGGTGTATAATCATATATAGGGTTAAGTGAATTTTCTTTTAGGGAGTTTCTATTTTTAGTTGGTTGTAAAAAATTGGGTTAAAGTGAAAATAAAAAATAGTTTAGTGAAATTTCGTTGTTGAATTATTGTGTAATTATGATACCACAAAAACGGTGTTTTGTCAAATGCCCTTAAACCCTGTGCTAAAAAAATGCACAAAAATCTCGCAAACCGCATGGTTACTTGGTTTTTGTTTTTCAAAAAAGATATGAGGAAAAAACCTCGCAATTTCTTGCGATTTTTGGAATAAAATTTTCGCAAAAATTTTTTTATTTTTTTTATTTTTGTTAAAAATCACAACGGTTTTTTACTGTTTTTATCTCTTATTTGCAAAAAATGGGGTTAAAAAAGCAAATAAGGAAATTTGCCTTTTTCCGAGCAAACCGAAAAAGCGCTTAAAAAATGCAACAATTTTTTGTAGCATACATTTTTTTGCAAAAAAAGAACAGGGGGTTAGCCCTGTTCAATCTGCAAAAATATCTTCAATTAGTGTTTCGTAATCTTCGGTTTCTTCGGTTAAAACGGTTGGTTTTATCGGTGTAACCTTATCTGCAAGCTGTGATAATAAACCTTTGCTTCTTCGTTCCTTCAAAATCTCTATAAATTCAACATTTCCTTTCTGTTCGTTCATCTTATTTCCTCACTTTCTTTGTTCTTCTGTTCTTCAAGTTCCATTTCCCTTAAACACTCTAAAATAAGGTCGCAAGCCTTCTCTGCTTTGGCACTTGCTGAAATTATTTCGTTAGGTTTGTCTTTAAGGTATGACGCCCACCCCTGAATATAGGCAACGGCGTTATCAGGAGTGTTGCTGTCATCGGGTACATGCAACTCTGCACACAAAATTTCAGCACCGAGTTGAGCAATAAGTTCTTCTTTACTATATTCCTTATGTGCTGTTTCTAAATCAACAACAGCACTATCATTGAAGCGACCAAGTATCATTCCCGTGCTGTGTATTGCTTCGTGAAACAAACAGTTAATATACTCAAAAACCGAGGTAAAATTATGTATATCACTAATTCTAATCTTCATATCGTGCGAAAAGTAAGCCTGTGTTCCATCCTTAACGATTTGAACCTCAATACCGTATTTTTTACAATAGTAATTAAAAAGCCTGTGTGCTTTATCAAGGGCAAGTCTTGTTTGTTCTGTTGCTTCTTCGTGGGTAAAGTGTTCAAAATGGAATTTTGAAGGTAGATTCTCTCCATTGTCACGCTGCACAACATCTTCTCTACTGTAAACGTGGTAGTATTTCAAAAAACCTTTTTTGATTTCGTTGCCGTCCTTGTCTAACATTGGCTCGCCTGTTTCTTCATCAAGAACGGTCTTGGTGTTGTAATAGCAAACGATATTACCCCTTGCGCCTTTCCTGATTTGGTATTGTGGAGCGTCCTTCTTTTCGTTTAAGGCCTTAACCATATTAAAGGTTAGGTATTCGTTGTTATCAAGCAAAATACGGTTGATACCTCGGTATGCTTCCATTGTGTTATAACTGTATGCCTTGTCGGGAGCGCCAAGTGCGAACGGTTTAACCCACCTGAAAGTCTTTCCTTGTTCTTCTGCTTCCTTCATCTTATTTAATATGTTTTCAGTAATTATTTGTGCTACATTAGCCATAATAAAAACCCTTTCTGCTCTCCGTGGACTTTTGGAGATAATAAATATAGTTGCCAAGCAATATAAGTATGAAAGGTGAATTTATTATTTAGTTTTTTCTGCATAACAAAAAAGAACAGAGACGTCAATCTCTGTTCTTTATCTGTTCGACATATTGTAATTTCACGAAGTACTTATATTTGCACTATCTTTGTTGCAACAGTATCTCTAAAAGCACTATCGTGTTCAACAAAAATCATCGTTGGAGCAAATTCAGTAATAAGCTGCTCGATTTGCATACGAGAATACACATCAATAAAGTTAAGAGGCTCATCCCATACATACAAGTGTGCCTGCTCGCAGAGACTTTTTGCAATCAGCACTTTTTTCTTCTGTCCGCCCGAAAAGTCACGAATATCTTTCTCAAACTGTATTCTGTCTAAATCCATTTTTCGTAAAATGACCTTAAACAGACTTTCATCTATATGATTTTCTTCAGCGAAATCCGACAAGCTACCTTGTAAATGAGAGGTATCCTGCGGTACATAGGAAATGATAAGTCCCGAAGCAAGTTGTATTGTACCCGTATGCTCTATTGACTCACCAATCAAGAGTTTCAGCAAACTGCTTTTGCCACTCCCATTTTTCCCGTCAAGCACAATGCGTTCTCCTTGACGTATCGTAAACGAAACAGGCTCGCACACGGATATTCCGTCATAGCATACTGTAACATCAGAAAAGGAAACAAGTTTATCAGCATGATACCTCAAAGGTGTAAGTTTCAAGTTTTCGGCAATTTCAATATTTTTCAAAAGTCCCGATTTCTGCTCGATTGCCTGTTGCTGTCTTGCTTCGATTGTCTTAGAACGCTTCATCATTTTTGCCGCTTTATGACCGACATATCCCTTGTCAGCCGCACCAATTTTAGATGCTTCTACACGGTCTGACCAACCCGCAGAACGTTTTGCTGCTTGCTGTAATCGGCTGATGTCCTTTTGTAATCGTTCATTTTGTGCCAATTCAAATTCCTGTTGCCGTTCAAAGTTTGTCATCCAAGAGGAAAAGTTTCCGCTTTGTACCTCAATACTTGCTCTGTTCAGCGACAAAATATGGTCAACACATCCATCCAAGAAATAACGGTCGTGGGATACGAGTATAAATCCCCTTTTTCTTTTTAAATATGCAGCCACCATCTCACGGGCTTTTACATCCAAATGATTGGTAGGCTCATCAATTAAAAGAAAGTGTCCCTCGTTGCAAAATAACGCTGCCAACAGCACCTTTGTTTGTTCACCGTTTGAAAGAGTTTCAAAGGGACGATAAAGCACATCTGCATCCACATCCAAATATGACAGTTCTCGCATCAATTCCCACTCCTCAGCCTCCGGTGCGATTTCAAAGAAAATCTCGTTAGTAAATTTTGCTTTGTCTGATACGGGATACGGAAAATAATCAAACTGTACGGATGAGTGGATTTTACCACTATACTCATATTTGCCAAGCAAGAGGTTTAACAGTGTTGTTTTTCCTCTGCCGTTTCTTCCTACAAAGCCAAGTTTCCAATCTGTATCAATCTGAAAATTTACATTTTCAAAGATATTGTCATAACTGGTCGGGTAGGAAAATGTAAGGTTTTCTATTTTTATCATTGACATATATACAATCCTCCTTTGTATGTCGTAGTTGATACAAAGTCGGTGCCACGGTGATGTTTTACTCCGTATGAGTCCCACCGGACTATACCGACGCCATACGGAGAAAATCATGTGTAACGACCAATTCCGTGGTATTTATCACAGTTATCACTTCCTTTCGCAAAAAACAAGAGCCACAAGAAAGTCCATTCTTGCAGGTCATCATAGCATAATTACACCACCGTAAAAGTGGCAAAATCACTATATAGAGATAAAGAGACTTATAACTTTCTTGCAATGGGTACAACAATGCCATATATAATGGCACTACCGTATATTCCGATTTTATTTGCAAGAAAAGTTAATCATCTTCCCACCTCTTTCATTTCAAACTTTTGCAAGTATATTCTACTATATCGCCATAAGTGATATTGTAGGTTTGACATATCTTCGTCAGGACGGACATACTGACCTCTTTATCCTGATTGATTTTAGTCCAAGTATTAGGTGAGATTCCGCAATCTTTTCTACAATCTGCCTTGGATATGTCGTGTTCTACACAGTAACGAAACAAGGGTTTATAACTAATCATAGTCAGCCTCCTGTATCAAAATATAATACTAATTATCATTATACATCTTTACTCGTATTTCTGCAATAGAAAATCGCAATTTCTTGTGAGTTCTTTCGCAAAAATCTATGAACTTTTCAAGGCTGCGTTAAAAAAAGAAGCAAAAAAATCCCGTTACTTTTTTAATTCCGAAAAAAGTAACACAAAAAATCGGGCGCTTTACTCACTTGAGGTTCATAAAGCGCATAACTTTCCCTTCATAACTTTTAGTGAACACCAACTTAACCTTTAAGAGTTCCTTTAAGGGTATGCTTAACCTTTTTGATTCTGCTACACCATATACCTATAATATAATATATAACGAACATATTTGTAAAAAATAGTTCCAAACAAAAATCACTATGGGAATAACCTCATAGTGATTTCTTTTTACGATAATATGTTGATTTACTAATACCGAGTGTTTCCCACGGTTTTTCTTTCGGTGGTTTCTGTTTGAGTGTCTTCGATAATCGAGATATGGTCGCAACGGATAAACCTGTATCTGCAGATATTTGTTTGTAGGTCATACCTTCTTTGAGCAGGTGCAAAGCACGGTCTTTCTTTTGCTGTGTTTGTTCTTTTCTCTTCCTGATTTCTGCATTTCGGGTAAGGTTTACTGATTGCTTTTTGTATTCATCTTCAAACCGTTTAATTTCATCATCGTGAGCTGATAGCATTTCGTAAAACCTTTTGTTTGTTAGTTTGTATATTTTTTTCTGTTGGAAGATATAATCTATCTTTTTTAATGGTTCGGAAAAGTCCTGATTTAGTTGTTTGCAATATTCCTGTGCCTGTGTTATCGGCATAAGCATAACGGCGCTGTTATAGGCAAGAAATAACATAATATCCCTTTTTCCGACACTATCTAACAAAATCTGCGAATACCATTTGATAAAGGCAAGTCTTTTCAGGTGTAATGCCTGAATGGGATTCCGTTTCTTTTTAGTAGCCTGACCTTTTCGACTTGCTTCGCTGCGTTTCGCAAAACCTTGTTTTTTCAGTAGTTCTTTTAGTTCGTATTCCTTATAAACAGGGTGTTCGGAAAGTGCTTTGTTTAGTTCGTTTATATCGTAACCTTGTGTGCTGATAATTTCGTGTTCAACTTTGGTTCGGGTGTGGGTGTTCCACGTTCCGAACAGGCGACAAAGCCCGACCGCATTTTTAGAAGCTGTAACATCAATTTCAACCTGCTGTTCAAGGTCAGGGTATTCGGTTAAAAAGTCTTTTATGATAACAGCGATTTTATCAATGATTTGGTTATACAAAAATAAAAGTTTGGGGGAAGCACCATTATTCAAGTGATACCATATTTGGAATCCACGTCCGCTACGAACCCAAACTGACGGCTTGGGAATGTTAAATGGTGGTCGTATGTTTATCAAATCTCTAAAAAAATAAAACTCGAACTTTTCCAAAATGCACATTCGGTCAAAGGCATTCGCCCTTCCGTGAAAATCTATGTCAAGGCAGATGTTGTTTAATGTAAATAACTTTTCGGCGCAGCGCTTTGAATATGGTTTCAAACCGTTCTTGGTTATGTAATAATCGTTGCTTTTTAATATCTTGAGGTCGCTTATGCGTTCTTCGATGTTCTCAAAATAACAACAACCTAAACTTTTCATTTCCTTATCTTTGGTTCGGGTAGATATATTAACCATACTTTTGAATTTCTCGTTTGGGGGATAAAGCACGGTAAACACGTCAAATTCGTTCATATCAATTCTCCCTTCGATATTTTTCAAAGGAAGAATGAAAGATTCAGGGGTATAAATAAAAATCGCTCATAAGCATTTTTGCCTACGAGCGATTTTGTTATGTAACAGTTATTGTCTTAACCTTTTGCATAAAATTAAACCCTGTTTTATAAAACTGTGCATTTTTGATTTCATCTTGCAAGAGTTCTCTATACTTGTCTAATTCGTTTTCCAATAGGGTTATGTGTTCTCTTAATTCCTTTATGGTTTCCTCGTATACCTCTGTCTGCACGGTATCAAACAGGTCATTCATTGTGCCTGTAACCGCTTTGCGTGTTTGTTCTAATTCTTTATCAGCCACAACCGTTTACCTCTCTTTCCTTATATATTTTTATAAATGCTTCGGGTGTCATAAGATTAACTAATTTTCCGTCCTTCTTAAACTCAATCAAATAGTATTCTCGTGTTAGCTTCTTTCGTTTAATGATTTTGAAAATGATTGATATTGTTACCGCTTCGGTCTTCGGGGTGCTTGTTACACCCTGAAATATCAAATCGTGGATTCCACCTGTTGTTTTGTAAATGGATATAGTCTTAATAGTCTTATGCCCCTTTCTGCAATAAAGCCTTTATTTCCGTTTTTCGCCTTTTCAGGTCTTCGCGCTCTGCAACGGATAACGAAGCGCTGTTGCTTAATTGGTTCAGTATTTTTTGTAGTTCGTTTTCAAGGTATGCTGTGTCGCCCTGTTGCTCGGTAGCATAAACCTTTTCTTCAATCAGGTTTAATAACCATTTGCTGACCGAGGTATTTTCTGCAATCGCACACAGTTTGATTTTTGTTTTAAGTTCAGGCGAAACATTACAACGAACATCAGTAAACTTTTTCATACCGCTTTATCTCCTTTCTGCCTTTATGCTTAATTGCTTAATATAAGAATGTTCGATAATAACGAAAAATGAAAAAATGTACTGTGCGTTAGTTACCTTCGGAGAACACAATATGAATGTCAAAAACAGGGTTTGGGACGTTCATTATATTGTGTTATTTATAATGCACCGCATTGATAAATAAAAAGTAACATTCTTATAGTAGAAAATTGAAAGGAGTATTTTGTATGGAAAATTACACTTTAACGGTTAGTGTGCATAAAGGCACTTGTGCCGAAGCACACCTGAACCATAACAGGCGAACAATCGCTGTTCCACACGCTGACAAAGACCGATTACATTTAGACCGTGCATATATAGATATGAGTGTTGAACAGGCATACCACATTTTATTTGACAAGGCATTGGAAGAATACAACAAGACTAAAAAACCTTCGCGCCGTATAGAGAACTACTACGAACACATCAAGGCACAATACGAAAAAGGCGAACAGGCAATTCAGCAGGCTCGCTCTCGTGGTGCAAGCCGCAAAGAGTTAGCAAAGTTAAAGGCAAAGCGACCAAACTTATTTTCGGAAATAATCGTAACACTCGGTTCGTGTGACGCATACAATGGTTTGTTTGCCTGTGGTGGAAATAAGGAAGCAATAACGGTAGGAATATTAGATGAATATATGGCGACTTTCCAAGAACGAAATCCGCACTTATTTGTCTTTTCAAGCCACCTTCACCTATCTGAAAAGTGTCCACATATCCATATCGACTATGTTAGTTGGACAGATTTAGAGGGTAGGGGTTTGCCTGTCAGGGTATCAGAAAATGGTGCTTTTGTGCAACAAGGCTTAACGAGTGGTAAAAGGGGCGATATTGGGACTATCGCTTTTCAGGAACAGGAACGAAAAGCCTTGTCGGAAATTGCACAAAAGAGGGGCATATCTATTGCAGAAAATAAGCACACAAAAAAACATTTATCAAAGGAAGAATATATCTTAACCAAAGACAAGGAAAAAGTAGAAACAGACCGAAAGGTTGTTGACGGTTCGGCTGAAGAGGTTGTGAAAATGCAAAACGAGTTTTTGGACTACCTTTCAAAAAGCAAATTTGCAGAAGCATTTTCCGACCATATTGAAAATATAGATTTAAGGCAAACTGTTCATCAGTATTCCGAACAGGAAAAAGACAACAAAAAAATTCTTGCTCAAAGTTGGCAAGAATTTAATAGTTGCACGTCCGATTTCTTTTCATCATATCGTATATCAAAAGAATTGCTGTGGAACGAGATTCAACAAGCAAGGAAAACACAGCGCTATAACAAAAAGCGATTGGAAGATTTGATTTATGATATTACCGACAGCACCGATTTTTTTATTGTAAAAATTTTCAAGTTGTTTATTGCCTTATTTGTTGCTATAGGTAATGCTCGATTTGAAACCCACCTTGAAGAACTGCAGGAAGCAAACAGGCAATTAAAGGCACAGGCAAAAAAGGTTATGCAACAAAGCAACGATGTTTCTCAAACCTTAAAATCAAAAGATTTTGATAATATTGAAACGGCGCTGCACGAATACGAATACCGCCTGACCTCTTTAAGTGCATACATTAAAAGAACAGTAAATGAGGTTTTGACCGAACAGGGAGAAAAGGAAAATTCAAGATAATATTGCATTGTAATTTATATTGTGTTATAATGTAGGTGGTATTTTTAAGTATGACACCGTTCACGAAACATATCAAACCCTGAAATAAGGAAAAAACACCGCCGTTTTCCCTCATAACTAAAAAATTTTTTGTGCATATTCTTGTGCAAAACCTTAAAATACCGCATAAATACAGGGTTTGTTGTGATGAAGCTCGTCACGGCAAGGCTTTTGAAGGTCTTCTTAAAAGATATTTCAAATAATTAACTGGCGACAATAATAAGCCGCCCACCTATTAAAAAAACATCTAACGGGCGGATATCAAATATTCGTCCGTTTTTTTCGTATGACAAAATATAAGCCAAAGGAGGCTCAACACTATGAAAAACAAACTTTATAAAAAATTATTTGCATTAACTCTTACTCTCTTAGTTGCATTTGCGTTTGCTGCATGCACCCCAGAGATTCATATCCACACCGGCGATCTTTCTTCACAAGCAAATACTTCAGGTAGCGAAACGGCTGCCCCCAAAGATGAAGCGACAACCGAAATTACTTCAGAACCCCAAGCCGATACAAGTGTTGCTTCTTCTGAAGAATCAAAGGTAGAGCCTTCAAAAAAAGAAGAATCTACCACTTCAAAGGCTCCTTCTAAAGATACATCTTCAAAGAAAGACACTTCGTCTAAAGTAACTTCGTCAAAAAAAGACACTTCATCAAAAGTTACTTCTTCTAAAAAAGAAACCTCATCGAAGGAATCTTCAAACGGTAAAATCTCTAAATCCAAGGCTGAAAGTATAGCACTTAAGGA
>JBGVDY010000295.1:0-1883 GCA_045119585.1 Acutalibacteraceae bacterium
AGTGGGTAAATACGGAATAAGTCTTTCAGCAGTATTGATAATTGGCATTGATTGAATGTAAACTTTACCGGGACCTGTAATTCGAGTATTAAAAAGTCCTTCCCCACCAAAAAATACGTTTTTAATCCCTTTAACCGACTGTATTTCCATACTACATGTTTCACTTATAGCAGCCAAATAACCTGTATCAACAATAATACTCTCGCCTACGTCTAAGGTGTATTCTTTGCAGTAGCCGTCAATCTCAATAAACGCAAGACCAAACCCTGTTATTTTTTGCATTATAAAGCCTTCGCCGCCGAATAAACCCGAGCCTAACTTTTTATGTAAATAAACCGATAAATCAAGTCCTTTTTCCATTGCTAAAAATCCCGACTTTTGAACAATAATTCCATTACCTGGAGTAACTTCAAACGGAATAATTGAACCGGGAAAAGACGCTGCAAAAGCAATCATACCACTATGACCTAATGGAGTGTACTCATTCAAAAACAAAGAATCACCCGAGAACAATCGACCTAAAGCTTTTTTAATTCCACCGCCACTATTAGTCTGCATATCCATATTTTCGCTCATCCAGCTCATAGCTCCGCTTTGAGTGCAAAGTGTTTCACCTACTTCGGGGTAGCAAATCACAACCGGTAAATTACCGCCTTCAATTTCAAATTTAATCATAATTTTTCTCCTTTATTTTTGAAGATATTAAAAATAAGTTTCTTACAACTAATATAATTGAAACAATGATATAAAATATTAGTATGTATTTTGTAAATGGTAATATTCTAACAACTGTATATAAAGAAACTGCATAGCTTTGAACTGGAACTAACATAAATACAATTAATGAAAGTACAGAAAATACACAAAGTATTTTATTAAACTTTTTACTTACTTTTTTCTTAAATAGTGAAAAATTCAAAAGAAAAATTGTTACAATACATATAAATAGAAAAAGTATTGAAAAATTCCATTTTAAAAGTTCACCCATTATAAACATCATAGTAGGCGTATCTGCCCCACCAATTATTCCTATTGATTCGTGTTCGGAGTAAACTCTAAAATGACTATAAACAATATTATTTATTATTATATAACACCAAAAAACCGATATTATCTCATACAGTATAACAAGTATATGCGTAGAAATTTGTTTAATTGTATTTAGTTTTCTCATTAAACTTTTCCCCTATAAACTTTTTAATAATTTCAATAATAAATTCAAAAGCCCAAAAAACAATCAAAGATGAAGAAACTATAAACATTGGTAGGAAAATATATCCTAAAAGATTGTATAATGCTACTTTTGTAATCATATACACTATTGAAATTATAAAAGAAGTAACAAAAGAAGTTAAATAGAAACTTTTTCTTGTAAATTTAATTCTTTTCTTTAATATAAAACAAGATAGTGGTATTAAAACCACAGAACAAATAAACGGTTTTCGAATGGTATTGAAAATTGCCATATAAAAAGTTTTATCATTTAAAAGAAGCTTTAAGTAATGAATGCCACCTACAAATGCAGTGTCACTTCCCGCTACAAAAGGCGAAGGCTGATATACCACGAAAAACAAAGTAAAAGACACAAAAAATAATGCTAATAACAATATAAATTCTTTTAACTTTTTCATCTAACACAAACACCCTTTCTACAATTTCATTTTAGCACAACATATATTTATATTCAATATTTATATTTATACAAAAAATTAAAACCGCCGTAATATAGCGGTTTTAAAAACATTAAGGTATTTAGTTTCTAAAAAATTCTTTTTTAAATTCATTAAGTTGTTCGCCTGAAAATGAATCTTTACTACAAATTTTATAAATTTTTTCTTTATCAAAACCATCACATTTTTCAAACTTATCAATCAAGAATTTTC
>JBGVDY010000296.1:0-4275 GCA_045119585.1 Acutalibacteraceae bacterium
TATGCACGCGCACAAAGGCAGTTTTTAACATATTTTCCCAAGCAGAGTAAAGACTCTCGCCTGTAATTTTTGCAACTTCTTCTTCGGTACCGAACTTTGGAAGACCATAGGGGGTACCTTTAAACATTTCGGAAATTAGGCGGTTTTTAGCATAAACACGCTTTTCGGCAATCTCGCCCTTTATATGCTCAATAGCTTTACGTTTTTCGCGTTCGACGTCGCATTCACAGAAACTTTTGTTTTCGGTATTCGGATTAAAGATAAGCTTTAAAAGTAATTCACTTGCTTGTAACACCAAGGAATCGTCATCTAAAGAAAATTTATCATCTATAACCGAAATTCGCATTCTAAGCAGTTGACAATCACCGTATTTTTCACAGCTCGAATCAAGCCTTGCACCATAAAGCTTGCTAAGCTTCAGATTAAGCGATGTAAAATCGGGATAATCCTTACTGCAGGAGGTTAAAACAAAAGGCAATAACGCATTGTGCGCTACAGTTTTTTCGTTTAAGGGCAAATAAAAATTAAAAGATACCGACGTAGTGTTAAAACGACTATTTTTTATAAAAAGACCTTCTACACCGTTGCCTAAAGAAATAATTTCTGCCATTTTATCTCTCCAAAAATAAAATATTTAGTATATTATACCATAAATACAACAAATTTTCTACTACTAATTGCAAATTTTAATATATTATGGTAAAATATAATATCATATAATTCTCAAAAGAGGTGAATTATGAAAAACCACCGCATAAGAATACAAAATCGCATACTAATTTCTGCTTTACTTTTGATTTTGCAGTTAGCTTTTTTGTTTTTACTTATTTATGATAGCACCATTTTTTCCACATTCGGATTTTATTTTTCAATGTTTTTAGGTGTTTTAACCTCGATTTTTATTATCAACAAACGCGGTAACGCTGACCATAAAATTGGTTGGATAATTTTTATTTTGCTTTTCCCTATCTTTGGTATTTCGGTTTATCTTTTATGGGGCGGTGGTAGAGTTTTACCGCATTTAAAAAAGAAAATGGCTATTTGCCAATCACACTATCTGCCTTACCTTATAAAACCGCGTGAAAATATTGAGGCAATTACTTATTCAGACCTTCCCCACTCGCGCCAAGCTGATTATTTAATAAGCGAAACCGGTTTTCCGCTTTATAAAAACACTTCGGCCGAATATTTATCAAGCGGTGAAAAGTATTTTGAACGGCTTTTAGAAGAAATAGAAAAAGCCGAAAAATACATTTATTTAGAATATTTTATCCTTGCCGAAGGTTATATGTGGGATCAACTTCACTTAGTTCTTAAGCACAAGGTAGAAGAAGGCGTTGAGGTTAAAATTATTTTTGATGATTTTGGCTCTATAAAACGCCAACACCGTGATTTTATAAAAAGTCTTCGAAAAGAAGGTATTGAAGTATCGGTCTTCAACCCTATTTATCCCCTTTTTAACACCTTTTTAAACAACCGTAACCACCGTAAAATTGTTGTAATAGACGGCAAATTAGCCTTTACGGGCGGTATAAATATAGGCGATGAATACATCAACCGCCACGCGCGTTTTGGACATTGGATGGATAGCGGTGTTATTATTAAAGGCGAAGCTGTAAACAGCTTTTTGTGTATGTTCCTTACAATGTGGGAGTTTATAACCAACAAGCGCATAGATATGAAATCTCACATGGTAGAATCACAGAATATTGACGACGCCTTTGCTATTCCTTATAACGATGGTCCTTTAAATGAAAACAACCCCGCCGAAGGAATTTATATGCAGATTATAAATACGGCGCAAAAATACGTTTATATTATGACCCCGTATCTTGTAATTGACGATATGATGATTTCCACACTATCTATGGCGGCAAAGGCAGGAATAGAAGTGTGCATTGTAACCCCGCATATTCCTGATAAATGGTATGTGCATAACGTAACACAATATAATTATTTAGAGCTTTTGGAAGCTGGGGTTAAAATTTACGAATACACACCGGGATTTATACATTCAAAGGTATTTTTGTCGGACGACTGTATTTCAACCGTTGGGTCAGTTAATATGGACTACCGAAGTTTTGTTTTCCATTTCGAATGCGGTGTTTGGCTTGACAATAAAGAAGCGGCGCTTGATATTAAACAGCATTTTCGCGAAGTTTTGGCAGTATCTAAAGAGATAACGCTGGAAGACTGGAAAAAGCGACCCATAAAACAAAGGTTAAAACAGGCAATACTCCATATTTTTGGTCCTTTAATGTAATTGACATTTTGAAAAAATATTGATATAATAATTATGATATATGAAAAATTCGTGAAAGGCGGTTATTTTATGAAAGGCTTTTTTAAATTTATAGTTTCTCTATTTGCTCTTTTCGGTGCAGCAGTCGGCGCGCTCGCTATTATTGACAAAATCAAGAATAAAAATCGTATCAAAGGCGACTACCTTGAATGCGATACATTCGAAAACGAAGAATTAGAGTAGTTTTTATTAAATGCCCTGAAGTTTAAAACTTCGGGGTGCTTTTTATAAGGAAATACATACAAAAACAACCCATCAAAATGATGGGTTGTTTTTCTTTGCATTATATTAATAAAGGGAGAGAAATAATATAATGCCGCACTTAAAATAAATTTATTTTTTAGTCTTTTCTAGTATACCTGTTAATATTTCTTTGCGGATAATATCAAGGTCTATAACGGTAATATCCTTGTCGCAGGATTTATCTGCGTCTTGGTTATACCAACCTTCATCCTCCATATTTTCGGACGTATAAACAAGATCGCGTATATCGTAAACACCGTCACCGTTCACGTCACCTATTTCGCGAGTATGTGAACAACCTTCATTGTTGCATTCTTGGTCATAAGCATCGTCATATTTATGATTATTACAAGCAAATTTGTATGAATAAAGCTCTGCATTAGTAAGCTCAAAGCTTATTTTAACAGGTTGGTTGATTTTAGATAAATCACCCTTAAATACAAGCTCTTGCTCAATAGAATCGCCCGTAAGCGCGGTACAATCCGCATAGGTAAAGCCTTCAAGCGCATTTCCGTTTATATCGGTAAGCTGTGCGCGAACAGTACCGTTGGGCGCTTTGTAATTAAGCATAAGCTTGCCGCCGTCAAAAGTTATTGGCGTTGTTACAATGTGCTTACCACTACTGTCACCCTTTGCTGCCACAAAACCGTCTACTCGGAAGGAGAAACGATCGATAATACAGCCAGAATCCTTAAAGCCTCTATGCGCCATAAATGAATACTCGGTTTCACTAATTCTTATTATACCTAAATCAGAATAATTAGAACGATTACCATCACGTCCTAACTCTGCTAAGGGTTCAATAAGCATATTGTCCCACACCTTGAAGTTCTCACCATCGCGACCCGCGATTAAATACGGTGCAACCTCGTGCGCAGTTGTTCCGCCAAGATATCTTGTAGGCATACCTATGTAGATATGCGGTGCTCTGTCATAAGTCATTACGCCATTAGTGTAAAATTGATAACTGTCAGGATGATTACCGTCATAATTTTCATTTCTCACAGCAAGTTCTTCATCGGTTTTATCAGAATAATAATCAAGCGGCACAGATTCGGTATCTATATCATCCCAATTTATAAAGTCTTTCGATGAAACAACCGATATACCGCGTTGTTCACCATATTCAGGATTATTATGCCACTCTCTGAAGTACATTTTATATTCTTGGTCTGTTTCACTCCAAAGAACAACGTTCATTGAGTCCATAATATCGCTTCTACCGTTAGAAATTACAGGATTACCATCGTTAAGTTCATCCCAATGTATACCATCCGCAGACTCAAATGCAAATAAATCAAATCCCCATCCGCGTGCCATAACGGTTATCATCATTGCTTTGTACGGCTTTTCGGGATTAGCATTTGGACCATCATCCTTCATAACAACAAAATTACACAAATGTCTTCCCGCATATCTGCCCTGAATATCACCTATTATAATGTTATTAGCAAGTTTTTCTCCTTCGTATTCAAAATCATACAAATTCAATTCGGGTCTTGTCCATGTTTTACCGTCGGTACTCTCTGCCACGCACACATTCAAATAGTATGCTATTGACGGGTCGTGATTACCAGCGCCGTTAACATACCTATCAACCGTGGTAATTTCATCTTCTGCACCACGATAATAGAAATAATATTTGTCACCAACCTTAATGGCTTGTCCTGGCGTACTTCCCAAACTTTCCCAAGGCTTAGTGTCCCCCACTTCTCTATCAGGATCAAAAT
>JBGVDY010000297.1:0-12023 GCA_045119585.1 Acutalibacteraceae bacterium
AGGGTACGAGATGAAAGCATTAAATAAAATTTCTCAAATTTTAGCAGCTGTTTTCGGTGTCGGCTCACTTGTGTTGTTTTTCTTACCGTTTGCTAACGTTGTTACAAACGGTGTAACAGTAAGCCCTGTTGGTACACAGTTGGCATTCGGCGGTACGGTTGCAGTTGGTGAAGCTACTGTAAACCTTGCTATGTCAGCTCACATCTTGTTTGTATTTATAATTGCAGTAATTGGTGCAATTATGAGCATTTTCGCATTCAAGAAAAAGGGTCTTCGCTACAGTTCATCAGCTTTTGCGTTAATTTCTGCAGTTTATATGTGGGTTATCGCATTAAGTAAGGATTCAAGATTTGTTGATGTTCGTCCTTTAGATAAGGTTACAAGCATCACTCATACAAATTTTGTTCTTTTCTTAGCAATTGCATTAACACTTTTTGCTGTATTTGCTATTGCTTACTTACTAATTGATGACTACATTGAAGCAAAAGCTTCTAAAGACAAGAAAACTATTTTACAAAAGGTTGTTCTTTTCTTCCGTGATAATAAGAGTGAAGTTAAGAAAATCGTTTGGCCAAGTTTTCGCGATGTAATGAAGAACACAATAACCGTTCTTGTTATGTGCCTTATAATCGGTTTATTGATTTGGGGTATAGACTTAGGTCTTGGTAAGTTATTAGATCTCATCTTAAAGTAATAAACGGAGGTAACTATGGCTGAAACACAAGAAGCAAGATGGTATGTCGTTCATACTTATTCAGGATATGAAAATAAAGTAGCAACCGACTTAGCCACAATGGTAGAAAGCCGCGGTATGCAAGATTTAATACACGATATTAAAATCCCTACCGAAATTGTTACAGAAGTAAAGGAAGACAAAAAACGCGAGATCGAGCGTAAAATCTTCCCGGGATATGTCCTTATTAAGATGATTGTCACTGATGACAGTTGGTATGTTGTAAGAAACATACGCGGTTGCACAGGTTTCGTTGGTCCGGGGTCTAAACCGGTACCGTTAACTGATGCAGAAGTAATCGCACTCGGCGTAGAAAAGCACAGCGTTGAAGTAGGTTACAAGGAAGGCGATAATGTTAAAATTATCAGCGGTCCTTTGGAAGGATACTCAGGTACTGTTAAATCGGTTGATACTGAAAATAACAGTGTTTGCGTTATTCTTTCTATGTTCGGTAGAGAAACTCCCGTTGAGCTTGAGCTTGACCAGATTTCTATCGAAGACTAAATTTAAAAGCAATTAAGTCCCGACACACACGGATGTGTCACGGTGGGAGGGACGGAATATGACCGTTCCGCCAAGTGTAAAAAACACTGTTACCACGAATAATGGAGGTGCAAATAAAATGGCTCAAAAAATTTCCGGTTACATTAAATTGCAAATTCCTGCAGGTAAGGCTACACCAGCTCCCCCTGTAGGTCCTGCTCTTGGTCAGCATGGTGTTAACATCATGGCGTTCACTAAAGAGTTCAATGAAAGAACTAAGAATGATGCAGGTCTTATTATTCCTGTAGTTATTACAGTTTACGCTGACCGCTCTTTCAGTTTCATCACAAAAACTCCGCCTGCTGCTGTTCTTATTAAGAAGGCTTGCGGTATTGAAACTGCATCAGGCACACCTAACAAAACTAAGGTTGCCAAAATCACAAGAGAGCAAATTCAAAAAATCGCTGAAACAAAAATGCCCGACTTAAATGCCGCTAGCATTGAAGCTGCTATGAGTATGATAGCAGGTACCGCTCGCAGCATGGGTGTTGAAGTAGTAGATTAAGTTCTCTCGCGTGGGAGGAGAATTCCGATTAACCACTTGGAGGTAAAAAATGAAACACGGTAAAAAGTATAATGATAGTGCTAAGCTTATCGAAACAGGTAAGTTTTACGACGCTAATGAAGCAGTTGATCTTGCAGTAAAAACTGCTACTGCAAAATTTGATGAAACAGTTGAAATTCACGTTCGTTTAGGTGTTGACTCACGTCACGCTGACCAACAGGTTCGCGGCGCTGTAGTTCTTCCTAACGGTACAGGTAAAACTGTTCGTACCCTTGTTATTACTAAGGGTGATAAGGCTGACGCAGCTACTGCTGCAGGTGCTGACTATGTTGGCGCAGAAGAAATGATTGCTAAAATCCAGAACGAAAACTGGTTAGATTTTGATGTTGTTATCGCAACACCTGATATGATGGGTCTTGTAGGTCGTTTAGGTAAGGTTTTAGGTCCTCGCGGTCTTATGCCTACTCCTAAGGCTGGTACAGTTACACCTGACGTTGCACGTGCTGTAACCGAAGCAAAAGCAGGTAAGATTGAGTACCGTCTTGACAAAACTAACATCATCCACTGCCCAATCGGTAAGGTTTCTTTTGGCCCTGAAAAGCTTCAAGAAAACTTTGATACTCTTATGAGTGCAATCATTAAAGCAAAGCCGGCTGCAACAAAGGGTCAATACATTAAGTCTTGCGTTCTCGCAACAACAATGGGCCCTGGCATTAAGCTTAACGTAGCTAAGTTCGGCAACTAATAAGATTTAAAGAGCATTGCAAATCGCAATGCTCTTTTATTATATAGAAAATACGTGGTGGTAGCGCGGTTGTATAAAGGTTGACCGATGAACAATTTTATATTGTCGCTTCGCGTGGGCACGCCCTTTCTTGTGTAGGCGAAAAGAAAGGGCGGAAAGATTCGCCTAAAGGGGGAATTTCGATTTCCCCCTTAGGTGACGAAAATTTAATTTTATTAAAACGCCGTCAAAGAGTGAAAACTACGTTTTCAATTTGACGGCAAGTTTCGTGTGTTTTATAGTATCTTCGCTGTCACCGTAACCCCCTTAAACGACAAGGGCTACGCCCTCGACCCGTTTACGAATAGTATGTGCTATGTGTGTAGTGCTAAAAAAATTAATAGATAAAATTTTCGGCACGAGCGACAAGTTATAGACTAGTAAAATCTTAATTTATTAAATATTGATTTTTATACAAAAATATGATACACTAATTTTGCGACACAAATTTAATATCAAATACCAACAGTTGGATGTGTTTTTATTTCAGTAAAAATACGTACTTCTTTTTTTCACATACTTCTGTTGGTTGAAAAATTTGTGTCGCAGCAAATGAAGCTTCGTATTTTTCGGTGCGTAGCTTTGCTGCGCACTTTTTTATTTTTGGGTGATTTTATGCAAAAGGAAATCAATAAAAGAATAATTTATTACCGAAAAAAGCGTGGACTTACACAAATAGAAGTAGCACAAAAATTGGGAATGAAGATTACAACATATTCTCAAGCCGAGCGTGAAAACAATATTACCTGTGAAATGGCAATAAAATTAGCCGAAATTTTCAATATTGATGTAAAATATCTTTTATATGAAGACCCAAGTTTGGAAGAAAATCGACTATTAGAAAAAATTGATATAGATAAAGAGCTTGAAAAACTTTGTTTGCCAATTAAACCTATGTTGGCAAAGGGTGGTAATGAAACACACCTTCTTAATATGTTTAAAAATTGTAGAGCTGAAAAACAACAAATAATAATGGAATGTGTTTATTCAATTTATAAATCAGAATTATAAGAAATCGCCTTTAAAAAGGCGATTTCATTGTATATATTAAGAATTAGATATGGTATTGAATAAATAAGGGTTGTATGTTATCATATAGGTATAAATTTTTGGAGGAATAGCAATGAAGTTTTGCGCAGGCGGCGACCTTGTTATACAGGCAAATTTACCTGAAGTACATAAAGGTGCAGATGATTTAAAAAAGTTTATAACACAGGCCGATGTACGTATAGCTAACCTAGAGGAATCAATTATTGACGAGGTTTGTTGGGGTTCTACCTTTAGTGGCGGTACACCTCTTGCAGCACCGCCGTATGTTATTGATATTATGCGTCGTTACGGTTTTCAGGCTTGTGGCTGCGCTAATAACCATACCTTTGACTATGGTATTGGCGGTCTTATGCAAACAATGAAGCATCTTGATAATGCGGGATTCTTGCGCGCAGGCATTGGTAAAAGTTTAGATGAAGCTTCGGCGCCTGTTACTATTCCAACCGAAAAAGGTAATGTTGCATATATTGCCGCAACTGCAACATATTGGGAAAATGATTCAAGTCGCGCAGGCTATGCGCACGGTGATATACCCGCTCGCCCCGGTGTTAATGCTCTTCGCCGCACTGATGAATGCTTGGTGACTGCCGATGAGATGGAAATAGTAAAGGACTTAGCCTACCGTACGCTTGTTAATGCTGAAGAAGATATGGAAGAAGCATTGGGCTATGGCAGAAAAGATGACGGCACCTTTAATTTTGGCACCGTAAAATTCCGTGTGTCCGACCATACAGGTAGATATTCACGTGTAAATGAAACCGATATGAAGCGTATTGAACGCGAGATTAGAAACGCCAAAATGTGTCACGAATATTGTGTTGTGTCACTTCACTCGCACCAATTCAGAGCAAGACTAGAGCACGAAACCGATTATTATTTTGAAGAGTTTGCTCATCGCTGTATAGATGCCGGCGCCGATGCTATAATTGGTACAGGTACTCATATGCCTAAAGCTATTGAAATTTATAACGGTAAACCGATTTTCTATTGCCTTGGTAACTTTGTTTTTCAGGTACTTTACGTAAAGCGTGTTACTGCTGATGTTATTGAGAAAAAGAATTACCCTTACGATATTACTGCGCAAGAGCTTATTGCACGCCGTCGCGAAGGTGCTACACACAGTATGGAGGATTTCCCGATTTATTATATGGGTATTGTTCCGCGTTGGGAAATGGAAAACGGTAAGGTTACTAAAATCGAGCTTATGCCTATTGAAATGGGTATGAAAGAGCCCTTAGGCTTAAAGGGTTTTCCGTCACCTATGGAACCCGAAAAACTAATGGAGCATATGAAAATGGTATGTAAGCCTTACGGTACAAAGCTTAAAATTAACGGTGACGTTATAGAAGTTGTTTTAGATTAAAAAATGCGGTAGAAGTAAATTTACTTCTACCGCATAATTTTTATTCTTTTTCTTCTATTATAGAAATTGCAAGGTCCTGAAGTTGAGCGTTATCAACTATGGACGGTGCGCTTGACATAAGCTCGCTTGAGTTGGAAACCTTCGGGAATGCAATTACATCACGAAGACTGTCACAGCCTGCCATAATCATACAAAGTCTGTCAAGTCCAATACCCATACCGCCGTGTGGTGGAGCACCAAAGCGGAAAGCATCGGTTAAGAAACCAAACTTTTCGTGTGCTTCCTCATCCGAAAGACCTAATGCTTTAAACATTTTAGCCTGAAGCTCTGGGTCAGTAATACGGATAGAACCGCTTGAAAGTTCAACACCGTTTAGAACTAAGTCGTAAGCTTTTGCGAAAACCTTTTCGGGATTTGTATCAAGGTACTCAATACACTCATCAAGTGGGGAAGTGAATGGGTGGTGCATAGCATCCCAATTATTTGTTTCTTCGTTGTATTCGAAGAACGGGAATTCGGTAATCCAAAGGAAGTTAAAGGTGTTTGGAATAATATCTAGACGTTTTGCAACAGTGAGGCGAAGCGCGCCAAGTACTGAAAGTGCAATATTCTTGCGGTCTGCTACGATAAGTACAACGTCACCCTTTTCGGCGCCTGTACGTTCTAATATAGCCTGCATTTCGTCTTCCGTCATAAATTTTTGGAAAGAGCATGTTGGTGCATCTTCAACCCAACGGATAAACGCAAGACCCTTAGCACCAATGCCTTTAGCTTCTTCAGTAAGCTTATCGATTTCCTTACGGGTGTAGGTTGCAGCAGCATTCTTAGCAGTAATGGCTCTTACAGTACCACCGTTTTTAACAGTATCCGCAAAAACACCGAAACCACAGTTTTCTACGATGTCTGAAAGGTCCTTTATTTTCATATCAAAACGAGTGTCAGGCTTATCGGAACCGTAGTTGTTCATAGCGTCAGTATAAGTAAGGCGGGGAAGCGGTGTAGCAATATCAACACCTAAAACTTCCTTAAATAAGCGCTTTACATAGCCTTCACCAATACTTAAAACGTCTTCCATCTCTACAAAAGACATTTCAAGGTCAATTTGTGTAAATTCGGGCTGACGGTCAGCACGTAGGTCTTCATCGCGGTAGCAACGTGCAATTTGCATATATCTGTCAAAGCCTGAAAGCATAAGTAACTGCTTATAAAGTTGAGGAGATTGTGGAAGCGCAAAGAAACTACCCTTATGGATACGGGAAGGTACTAAGTAGTCGCGAGCGCCTTCGGGGGTAGATTTAATAAGAGTTGGAGTTTCAATTTCAATAAAACCGTTTTCATCAAAATAATCGCGTGTAACCTTTGCAACCTTATGGCGCATCATAATATTATTTTGTAAGTTATTACGGCGAAGATCCAAATAACGGTATTTTAGGCGCAATTCTTCATTTGCCTTAGTATCGGTAAGAATTTCAAAAGGTGGAGTTTCACTTTTGCCTAATATTTTAAGGTTCTGTACTTCAATTTCAATATCGCCTGTAGGAATTTCTTTATTTATGGATGAACGCATACGAACATTGCCTTCTGCCATAACTACAAATTCACTTCTGATAGAAAAAGCCTTTTCAAAAACAGCCTTATCGGTAGTATCGTCAAAAGCTAACTGAACAATACCGGTTCTGTCACGAAGGTCTATAAAGATAAGTCCGCCAAGGTCACGCTGACGCTGTACCCAACCGCAAACGGTTACCTTTTCACCAATATTTTCCTGTCTTAGCGTTCCGCAATAGTGGGTACGCTTTTGTCCGTTCATTTTATCGAGTTTCACTTTTTAATACTCCCTTAGTTAGTAATAGAATTTGTTAAGTTATCAAAGGCGGTTTGGGTTAAAAGGTTAAGCAATTTGTCAACCAATTCATCCAAATTAATTTCAATTTCTTCGCCCGAGTGCATATTTTTAAGCTTTGCTGAGTTGTTGGCAAGTTCATTATCGCCAAGAACCATAGTAAAGATAGCACCAATTTTGTTAGCAAACTTCATTTGCGCTTTAAGACCTTTACTGCAAATATCGGTTTGTACCGAATAACCAAAATCACGTAACTGACTGCAAAGGGCAGTTGCTTTCAAAGAAGCATTTTCGCCCATTGAAGCAATATATAGGTCACATACAGGAGCTTCCGGCATTGGTGCATTTTGTGCTTCAAGCACCATCATAAGACGTTCAATACCCATACCAAAGCCTAATGAAGCGGTTGGTTGACCACCCATTTGTGCAATAAGGCCATCATATCTACCGCCACCACAAACGGTGCTTTGCGCGCCTATATCACCCGACACAAATTCAAAAACGGTACGTGTGTAGTAATCAAGACCGCGAACAATATGGGGATTTACAGTATATTCAATGCCTGCAGCATCCAAATGCTTTTTAACAGCGGCAAAGTGGTTTTCACATTCTTCGCATAAGTAGTCTATAACCACAGGTGCGTCTTTGCAAATATCCTTACAAATGGGGGATTTGCAATCTAAAATACGCATGGGGTTACGCTCTAAACGTTCTTTACAAGTATTGCAAAGATTATCTAAATTTGCTTTAAAGTAATCTTTTAAAGCTTGTTGATAGTTTTTACGGCATTCGGGACAGCCGATTGAGTTGATTTCCAAAGAAATTTTTTCAATACCGATATTATTTAGTACCTGCTTTGCAAGTGAGATAACCTCGGCATCGGCATTAGGCGCAGCAGCACCTATGCACTCAACACCAAATTGGTGAAATTCCCTAAGTCTGCCTGCTTGGGGTTTTTCGTAGCGGTAACAACCGCCTACGTAACATACCTTTAGCGGCAACGGACCGTTAGTAAGACCGTTTTCTAAAACCGAGCGTATAACACCCGCGGTAAGCTCGGGGCGGAGTGTTATAGAGCGACCGCCCTTATCGTCAAACGTGTACATTTCTTTTTGCACAACGTCGGTAGTGTCGCCAACACTTCTTTTAAAAACTTCGGTGTGCTCAAAAACCGGAACACGTATTTCCGAAAAGCCGAAAAGACGCGCAGTATCAAGCATTCTTGATTCCACAGACTGCCATTTGTGTACGTCTGCGGGTAAAATATCGTTAGTGCCTTTTACGGCACGGTTAATTTCTGCCATAGTATTACTCCAAGAGATATTAGTGATTAGATTTTACAATTTCGCGCCAATCCATATCGCCACGTTCAAGACCGTGTATTAAAACTTCGGCAGTAGCAATATTAGTAGCTACAGGGATATTATGAACGTCACAAAGGCGTAATAATGCCTGTTCGTCGGGCTCGTGTGGTTTTGGAGTTAACGGGTCACGGAACATTAAAAGCATATCAATTTCATCACAACCAATGCGTGAAGCAATTTGCTGCGAGCCTCCTTGCGAACCGCTCAAAAAACTTGTTATATTAAGACCGGTAGCTTCGGATACGGTTTTACCGGTTGTACCGGTAGCAACAAGGTTGTATTTGCTTAAAATGCCACAATATGCAATGCAAAACTGTGTCATTAGTTCTTTTTTGGTATCGTGTGCAATTAGTGCAATAGTCATTTTAATATTCCTTTCAAATCTTTTTTAGTTTTGGCAAGAGAATATTCTCTCCAAATAGGCGTTTAGCTATTCGCAAAAAAGCGGACATAGCTTTACCATTGTTTTTTAATTTATGCTTAACCGATAATAAAGATAATTCTCTATCCTTCGGAATAATGCCTAATAGTTGTAAGTTTGCTTTATCAATAATATCATCAATATTACTGTAAATTTTGCGTTTTGTAAGGTTATAATCAAAGGCATTTATAATAAGTCTTGATTTAATGCCGATGTCACCTAGCTTTTTAGATACCAGAGAGGCATCACGAAGCGTTACAGGGTCGGGAAAGGCAACAGTTAAAAATAACGTATCTTTTGGCAAGGCATCGTAAAGCGAAAAATCAATACCTGCAGGGAAGTCGAAAATTACAACGTCGTAAAATCGGTGTATTTTTTCGGCAAATTCTTCAAACTGTTGTCTATTTATTTTGCCAAGCTCAATAGGGGCAGGTATAAGGTGCAAAAGCGGATTTTGCTCATCATAGTAAACGCTGTTTGAAACCTCGCCGCCCGAAAGTATATCAGAAAGGTCGAAAACAACTTGTTCATCAAGACCTAACATAACGTCCAAGCAACGTAGTCCTTCATCCATATCAATTAGTAAAACGTTTTTTCCCATCTTAGTAAAGCCGAGCGAGAGTCCCACCGAAACAGTGGATTTTCCAACACCGCCTTTACCTGATGTAACAGCAAAAATTTTTCCCATAAAACACCTCGTATTTAAGGGGTATTTTACCATAATACACCTATTTTGTCAAATTTTAATCTAAAACCACAAAGGATTTATCTTCTTTAACGTTTGCGTGTTCTGCGAAGAAGTAAGCATCAAGCATATCGCGAACTATCGAGCCTGCCGCAAAGCCGGAAGCACCGTTTTCAAGCACAACTGAAATTGCAATCTTAGGATTATCGAATGGGGCAAACGCGATAAATATACTATGGTCTGCGGCACCGTTTACCTGTGCGGTACCTGTTTTGCCGCCAACCTTTATTGGATAGTCGCCTAAAGCGGCACGACCCGTACCATCTTCAGTAACTGAAAGCATACCTTCTTTTACGGCATCAAGAGTGCTTTCTTTTATCTTAATTTTATTAACCACTTCGGGTTCAATAGTCTCATAAACTTCGCCAATATTGTATGATACTATTTGGTTAATAAGGCTTGCACGGTAATGAGTACCTCCGTTTGCCAAGGTTGCAACATAGTTGGCTGCTTGCAAAGGAGTGAAGGCGTTCATCTGACCGATAGAAATCTGTAAGGTGGTACCGCCTACGTTATCGCTTTCGGGTTCGATTAGAATACCCTTACTGTCATCAACCTCGACACCTGTTTTAACACCTAAGCCAAATTGTTTAAAGTAATCTGTAAGCTTTGTTGCCTTTACTCTTCTACCCATTTCGAAGAAGAAGTAGTTGCAGCTTTTTGCTAACGCATTTTTCAGTGACATTGGACCGTGGTAATGCATGCATCTTGGCGAATAGTCTTTAAAATACTTATAAGTTTGTACGCAATTAACCGTTTCGCCCTTGCTATAGTGGTTGTTTTCTATTGCGGCTACGGCAACCGCAGGCTTAATTGTAGAGCCTATAGGGTATACACCTTGAAAAGCACGGTCTGTCAAGGGTTTTGCGGGGTCGGCTTGAAGCTTATTATAGTTTTTGTTCATAGTAGCCGAGTCGTACGAAGGGTAATTCGCTGCCGTTAAAACCTTACCCGTAGCAATATCTATAGCAACGGCGCATGCCGCTTTGCAAGAGCCACCCTGACTTTGTAGTGTTTTAACCTTTTGTTTAAGCGAAATTTGTGTTTGCTTTTGCAAGTTCTTATCAAGAGAAAGCATAACGGTTTTGCCTGCAACAGGGTCTTTTGTTACTTCGCTTGATATTATTTTGCCTTTGCCATCAAGATAGTAGGTGATTTCGCCGTCGGTACCACGAAGATATTCTTCTGCCCATTTTTCAATGCCGCTTTTACCAACCTTATCATTATAGGAGTAACCTTTTTCCTTATAATATTGCCAGTCTTCTTCAAAAATTGGTCCTACTGTGCCAATAAGGTTTACGGCAAGTGTGGTATCAACATATTTTCTAAAGGGTACTACTTCAACCGAAACACCCTCTAACAGATAAGAACATTCGGATATTTTACGCATAAATTCGGTAGAAACATCTTCTGCAAGGGTGAATGGGTAGGAAATAGAAAAATCGGAAATTTGCATACTGTAGCGAACACCCATAATTTTACGTTGTTCGCTTTTTGTGTATTTTTCGAGTTTGTACTCTTCTACCATAGCATCAAAGCAGTTTTGTGCGGTAGCATAATGTGCAAGGTCTAAGGTTTTTAAAAGTTTTTCGGTAGACTCACCCTTTTTATAATTGTAGGGTGATTTTGTAGACATTGGAAGTTCGTCCGTCCATTCGGCATCATACTGTTTACAAAGCTTTAAAAGTAATAAAATTGTATCGTTAAGGTTATCGCCTATATAAGCCTTATTAAAAACGATATTGTAGCCGTCGCGGTTGATTGCAATTTGTCTTCCGTGACAGTCAAGAATTTCACCGCGCGGTGCTTTTAAAGCAGCGGTGCGAGTAGATACTGCACCGAGTACATTTTTGTTTTTTGCTTCTTTATTGCTTATTACCTGCATTGAATATGCACGAACAGAAAAAAGCAACAAAGCAATTATAGAAATAACAGACAAAAAGTTTGTTACAAAGTTATTCTTTTTTTGAAAAGGCACTTTTACGATTCCTTTCTTCTTTCAAAATAACGGTATAAATAATAAAAGGGGATAATAAATACCGCGCTGTATACCGCAGAAGGTAGTGCGTATTTTAAAAGATAAATTAAACTGTCTTTTATTGTTATATTGTTTGTTTCGAAAACCGCCCATTGCAAAATGAAATAGAAAATGGCGGTAATTAAAGATAAAACTGTAGCCGCGAATATATTTTTATTAAAAAGGTTGTTAGAGCTTACTGCAACAAATGCACCAATAATAACGAGTGCAATTGCATTAAAACAATATGAGTCTAACGCGTTGGCATCCATAAATACACCGCAAAGTAGCCCTGCAACTGCTGACACTACGGGGGAATTAAAAATTGAAAATGCCGTTAGAATTGGCAAAATAAGTAACGGAGTTATGCCTTTTATGGTTAGTGGTAAAACACCGGTATAGTAAAAAAGCATACTTGTAAAAAATATAAGTATATTGATTATTGTGATAAACGGATGTTTGGTTTTTAGCATACTATTTATCACCACCGGTCAAAATACTGCCTTGCCCTTCGAAATTGGTTATAACCATAACATCGCGAAGCTCTTGGAAATTAACAAACGGTTTAACACTGGCGAAAAGGGAGGTGTTGTATTTATCGTTAGAGATAGTTTCAATACTGCCTACAAGAAGTCCCTTTGGAAAGATGCCTTCG
>JBGVDY010000298.1:0-8893 GCA_045119585.1 Acutalibacteraceae bacterium
ATCAAATACAAAAGTTAAAATGCCTGGTAACACACCTGCACTTCTAAGCACGTTTGTAGCGCCTGCATTACCGCTTCCAAGTTCTCTTACATCTTTTTTAGTAAAAGCTTTTGCAAAAATTACTGCAAAATTTATACTGCCTATCAAATACGCAGCAATAATGGTTACAATAACTGTCATAGCCATTATTTGTCACCTCTTTCACGAATAACAAAACGTATAGGTGTGCCCTCTAATCCAAAGATTGAACGAATTTGATTTTCCAAATAACGCTGATACGAAAAATGGAAAAGCTCAGCATTATTACAAAAGCAAACGAATGTTGGCGGTTTGGTAGATGCCTGTGTCATATAGTAAATTTTAAGACGCTTACCCTTGTCTGACGGCGGTTGAACACGCGCGGTAGCATCTGCCAAAATATCGTTAAGCTTGCCTGTAGAAATTCGCATTGTATTTTGCTCACTTACATATTTAATAAGCGAGAAAAGTCGATCTACACGTTGCCCTGTTTTAGCCGAAATAAATATAATCGGTGCATACGGCATAAACGAAAAATCTGTCATAAGTTTTTTGCGGTAAGCATCCATAGTTTTGCCGTCTTTTTCAACTGCATCCCATTTATTTACCGCTATAATACAAGCCTTGCCTTCCTCTAAAGCTAAGCCTGCAACCTTTGAGTCCTGTTCGGTAAAGCCATCCTTACCGTCAATCATAATAACGCAAACATCCGCGCGCTCGATGGCCATTTTAGCTCTTAAAACACTATATTTTTCTAACTTTTCCTCAACCTTGCTCTTACGGCGAAGACCTGCAGTATCTATAAAATTATAGGTAACACCGTCACGTTCTATCTTAGTATCAATAGCGTCGCGAGTAGTACCTGCCATATCGGATACTATAACTCGTTCTTCACCTGAGATTTGATTCACAAGTGAACTTTTACCCGCATTAGGTTTACCGATAATGGCAACATTTATAATGTTTTCATCCTCTTCTTCAAATTCACTCTCAGGGATATTTTCAATAACCGCATCAAGCAAATCACCGGTTCCATGACCGTGTACCGAAGAAACTGCTATAGGTTCACCAAGACCTAAATTATAAAACTCGTAAAACTCTAATGGAGTTTCACCTATATTATCACATTTATTAACACAAAGCACTACAGGCTTGCCACTTTTTTGAAGCATTGCCGCAACGTCCATATCAGATGCGGTAACTCCAGTTTTTATATCGGTTACCATAATAATAACCGAAGCCGTATCTATTGCAAGCTGTGCCTGATTTCGCATACTTTTGAGTATAAAATCATCGGTTTTAGGCTCAATACCGCCGGTATCTACAAACATCATCTTTTTACCGAGCCATTCACCATCACCGTAAATACGGTCACGGGTAACACCCGGCGTGTCATCAACTATAGAAAGCCGTTTGCCGAGTATTTTATTAAATAATGTAGATTTACCTACATTTGGTCTGCCCACAACGGCAACAATCGGTTTTGCCATACCATTCTCCTTAAATATATACTAAATTTCTTCGCCTATAATTTTACTTATAAGCTCGTACCCATCATTATCTACCGGGGTAATTTTTACATTAAGATTTTCACTTAATGTTTCCAAAGTAACGCTATCTAAAAACATATCGCCTTCACTCCTAAGCATTACCGAAGGAATAAGCAGTTCATCGCCTAAAGCAGCGCCTTTAAGTTGTTTTTCAATATCAGTAGCGGTAATTAGTCCCGCCACAGTAATTTTGGGGCCAAAAAATTCGTTCGTAATTTTCCAAACACTACAATCTAAATTATCCCATTTTTTCTTGCATTTGTCAACTATTTGCATAATAAGCGGATACGCATCTACACCTGTAGCTATAGATATCTTGCGCACATCCGCAATTTTATAGTCGGTAAGCTTAATCGCGTCTTCTGCTTCGCTTTTTAAAAGTGACCACAAGCCCACACCATTTTCCAACTGTAGAAATTCACCATAATAGTCAGCGTTTGGCATTTCTTGTTTTGCAATTAAATAAAACTCATCTGATGCGTAAACACGTCTGTTTCCATATTTTTCTAAAGTTTCTTTACCGAAACCTTCTATAATATTGATGGTATTCTCAGCTTCTTGTTGTGTAAAGCTTCTAAGTTCAGGTAATCCTTCCCTATGGCGAGTAAGCCCAACAGGAACCACCGCTATACTTTCAACGTTTTGAAGAACAGTTAAATCACTAAGGGTTTTTGAAAGTTCCTCATTATCGTTCATATCAGGCACCAAAACAATTTGGCAATTAAGCTTAATGCCCGCATCGTTAAAGCGGTTTATAAGTTCTAATACCTTGCCCGCATTTTTATTACGCATCATTTTAACCCTTAATTCCGGATTAGTTGTATGCACCGAAATATTGATAGGGCTTATATGCATTTTTATAATGCGTTCAATCTCGTGCTCGGTAATATTAGTAAGTGTAATATAATTTCCAAAAAGAAATGAAAGGCGTGAATCATCATCCTTAAAATAAAGGCTTTCGCGCATCCCATTTGGCAACTGGTCAATAAAGCAAAAAACACATTTATTAAGGCAAGAATGCTTTTTATCCATTAAATAACTTGAAAATTCAAGTCCCAGTTCGTCATTTTCGGCTTTTTTAATACGCTTACGCTTTACTTTACCCTTATCGGTTATAAATTCCACCGTAATTTTTTCAGCATTTTGATAAAAGCGATAGTCAAGCATATCTATAATTTCATTACCGTTAAGACTTAAAAGGGTATAACCCGTCCTTATACCATGCTTGTATGCAGGACTTCCCTTTTCTACATAATCAATTATTACAGACATTTTATCACTTCCTTTGAATTATTACAGTAGAAAAAAATCAGAGAAGGAATTTCCCCTCTCTGATTCGGTTCGAATTATTCAGAAATTGCTACAACTTCACGGTCTTTGTATTTACCGCAAGCAGGGCAAAGTCTGTGAGGGCGCTTATAAGCACCGCAAGCACACTTTACTAAAGTAGGAGCACTTATCTTCCAAACATTGTTTCTTCTTTTATCTCTTCTAGCTTTTGAATGCTTTCTCTTTGGTACTGCCACGTTGGGCACCTCCTTAAATTAGTTATCAAAATTAGTCTTCTAGTAATTTAGCAAGCACAGAAAGTCTCGGGTCGATTTCCTTTTCTGGACAATCACACTTTCCGGTATTAAGGTCTTTACCGCACTTAGAGCAAACTCCCTTACAATCCTCTTTACATAAATGCTTCATAGGAAGATTCACTACTGTTTCAGTATAAACAAAATCATCCACATCAAGCTTCATATCGGGGACTATAAGTATTGTGTCGCTATCCTCACCCTCGATAGAGGTTGCCAAGATTTTATCTACCTCTACTGTTACAACCGCAGCGGTTGGTTTGCCACAACGGTCGCAAGGGGCGGAAAACTCAAACACAATTTGTGCAAGTAGCCTTACAAGACTTGCTTTGTTAGAAATTGTACCTTTAAAGCTTACGGGGTTTTTGAGCGGAAACTGACCCGCATACTCAAAGTCACTTAAGTCTAACAAATAATCCACCGGAACAGAAGCGCCATCATTAACAAAAATACTTTTTAAATCAATAATCATACTTCCACTCCTAATGTCACAATGACTATTATATATATTTAATATGCGTTTGTCAAGCACTTTTTATGGCTATTCTAAAAAAACGGGTAGCTTTCGCCACCCGTTCTTTAATACCACATGTCAATTAGTTGCAAAGCTCTGCAATTTCGAAAAGTTTTTCAGGTAATTCTTCCTTATCAGCAGAAACAGTGAATGTAAATTCAACATCGTTGATTTTTGAAATTCTTTCAAAGAAAGCGCAAAGTTCATCATAATCACGGGTGCCTATTCTAAGAGTTGCATCACCGAAAATGTGTGTAACGTCGTGGTTACCTGATTTAATACCTGCTAACATTCCGTAATATTCGCCATAGCCAGAAATACCAAAGCTATCAGCATCAATGAGACGTGCTTTATGAGTAACAGAATAGGTTAAAGTATCGCCCTTTTCAATGCATACTACATTGCCAAGACTAGTTTCGGTAGCTTTGTTTACCATATCTACCAACAACTTGGTTTTACCCGAACCTCTTCTTCCGATAATGATTTTAATCATTTATATCACTCCTTAATATTTTAACTGCAAAAGCAGTAGTTTCTAATTTAATTATTTGCCTAAGCGTTTTTCAAGTTCAGCCTTTTGAGCCTCGTAACCGGGCTTACCTAAAAGCGCGAACATATTCTTCTTATAGCTTTCAACACCGGGTTGGTCAAACGGATTAACACCTAAAAGATAGCCCGAAATTGCACAAGCCTTTTCGAAGAAATAAATAAGTCGACCTAAGTTTTCTTCATCGGCCTTATCCACATTAATTACAAAGTTAGGAACACCGCCGTCGGTATGTGCTAAAACAGTACCTTCAAAGGCCTTTTGATTTACAAAAGCCATTGGCTTGCCTGCAAGGAAGTTTAGACCGTCGCCATCGTCGGCTTCTTTTTCAATGATAACGTCTTTTTCGCTTGCACCTATGTTAACTACAGTTTCAAATAAAATTCTTGTGCCGTCTTGAATGAACTGACCCATAGAATGTAAATCTGTAGAGAATGTAACTGCTGCCGGGAAAAGACCCTTGTTATCCTTACCTTCGCTTTCGCCGAAGAGTTGTTTAAACCATTCAGCCATCATAGTAAAGCGTGGTTCGTAGGATACTAAAAGTTCAATCATTTTACCCTTACGGTATAAAGCATTACGCAAAGCTGCGTATGTATAACAATCGTTGTTATCTAAATCGGTAGATGCGTATTCCTTTGAAGCCTCACGTGCCCCATACATTAACGCGTCAATATCAGCGCCTGCAGCAGCAATTGGTAAAAGACCAACTGCAGTAAGTACCGAGAAACGACCGCCTACGTCATCCGGCACTACAAAGCATTCGTAACCCTTAGCGTCTGCCAACTGTTTTAGAGTACCTCTTGCCTTATCGGTAGTACAGTAGATACGCTTTGCAGCCTCTTCTTCACCGTACTGTTCTTCCAAATATTTACGAAGCACTCTGAAAGCGATTGCAGGCTCGGTAGTAGTACCTGATTTAGATATAATGTTTACCGAAACGCGTTTGCCTTCGCAAAGCTTTAGAATATCGTCAAGATAAGAACCGCTTATATTATTACCTGCGAAATAAATCTTAGGACCATTTGCTAAATCGTTATAGAAAGGACCCTTCAAAAATTCAATAGCCGCTCTTGCGCCCAAATAAGAGCCACCAATACCGATAACTATTAAAATATCAGTATCTTCTTTAATTTTTGCCGCAGCCTTTTTAATGCGAGCAAATTCTTCCTTATCATAATCTGTGGGTAAATTTACCCAACCCAAGAAATCATTTCCAAGGCCGGATTTTTCTTCAACCATTTTGTGTGCGGCTTCAATTTGAGCTTTTAAACCGACAACATCGTTTTCACGTAAAAAATCACGCGCAAACGCAGAATTAAATTTAACTGCCATTGTTTTCACCTTTACTTTATTATTTAATTATATTTTACAATATAACGTGCTTTTTTTCAAGTAAAATTATACATATTTATAAAAAAGTTTACAAAGTTAACATTGAATTCAAAATCCAACGCAAAGTAACCCATAAACTAAGCTTTTCTACGTCTTCACTAGCGCGTATTGGCAGACTGCCTATTTGCGAATTTTTATTATAGATATTTACGTACCCCAGTACGTCGCCTTTCTTTATGGGCGCGGTAATATTTTTCTTCCAACTCGTTTCCCTTTTTATTTCATCCTTTTGCTTTTTGGGCAAAAGGATATTAACCTTATCTTCACATAATACGTTTACACTTTTTTTGACACCTTTATCTAAATTGACGGTTTTTTCTTTCAGTTCGCCCTTGAGTTCGCGAAAGCTATAATTTGCAAAACCATAGTCAAGCAGTTTTTTAGCCCCCGCAAAGCGCTGGTCACTACTTTCTCCGGCTAACACTACCGCTACAAGTTCCATACCGTCACGCTGAGCCGTAGCCGAAAGGCAATATTTTGCTTTGCTTGTAGTACCTGTTTTCAGACCTGTAGTACCCCTATAAAATCTTACTAATTTATTAGTATTTACAAGCTCACTTTCGCCATCACGCAGGGAATCCATCCAAACAGTAGAATATTTTTTAATAAGCGGATATTTTATAAGACAAGCCGACATAACCGCCACATCGTGAGCCGTTGTGTAGTGATTATCACTATCAAGACCTGTACAGTTTTCGAAATTGGTATTATTCATTCCCAGTTCTTTTGCACGCTCGTTCATAAGCTCTACAAAGCCTTCTTCACTTCCTGCAATCGCTTCCCCAAGCGCCACACACGCATCATTAGCAGACGCTATAACCGTAGCCTTTAAAAGCTCGTGAACGGTCATTCCTTCACCCGGTTCTAACCAAATTTGGCTACCACCCATACTGCAAGCGTGTTCTGATGCATTTACAACCGTTTCAAGCGATAAATCACCACGCTCTATTGCTTCCATCACAAGTAACAATGGCATTATTTTGGTAATAGATGCAGGAGGTAGTTGTTCATCGGCATTTTGTTCGTATAAAATCTGCCCTGTATACGGTTCTAAAAGTATAGCAGACTTTGCTTTAATATCAAGCTTTGCGCCAATATCACTCTTTTCGCTAACAGTAGGAAAAGGCACGTTAATATCAGTAATATCACATTCGCTTGATACCGTTTTTGCAAAACAATTAACAGTAAAACACAAACAAAAGCACATACACATACATATAAATCTTTTCAAAAAAAGCACACCCTTTTATATTTAGTAGGCAAACGCCCAGCTATCTATAAAAGAATATGCCTTTAATTTTTATTCTATTCCATAGGCTTTAGCCCACTATTGTTCCGCCACCAACCACAATATCGCCATCATAAAATACTGCAGCCTGACCGGCACTTGGAGCTCTTTGAGGTGTTTTAAATTCAATTAAAACCTGACCGTTATCGAGCGGTTTAATGGTTGCTTCCTGTTCATTTTGACTATAACGAAGCTTTACGGTAACAGCCATTTCGCCTTCCAACTTATCAAAGGGAATAAAATTAACGTCCCTTACTAAAACCGTTTTGTGAAAAAGATGCTCACTGTCACCTAAAACAACAGTGTTTTTTTCTGCATTTTTCGAAATCACAAAAGCCGGCTTGCCAAGAGCTATAGAAAGTCCCTTGCGCTGACCTATTGTGTAATGAATAACACCCTTATGCTCACCTATTTTTTCGCCATCTACATTTAGATAATCGCCTTTTTGAGAGATATACCCTGCCGTTTTTTCAATAAAAGCAGCATAGTCGCCATCAGGTACAAAGCATATATCCTGACTATCCTTTTTCTTGGCGTTTATAAGATTTTCTTTTTCGGCAATTTCACGCGCATCTGCTTTGGTAATACTGCCAAGCGGAAACTCAACACTTGAAAGTTGTTCTTGAGTTAAACAATAAAGCACGTAAGTTTGGTCTTTGCTTTTATCTTCCGCCTTGCAAAGCAAATATCTGCCGTCTTCCCTTTTAATTATTTGAGCATAGTGACCGGTGGCTATTTTTGTATAGCCGTGTTGTTTCGCTATATCAAGCATTTTGCCAAACTTTATATACTTATTGCACACAATGCAAGGGTTTGGCGTTCTGCCCGCGATATACTCATCTATAAAATTGTCTATAACCTTATTTTTAAAATCTTCCTTGAGTTCTACCGAAAAATGCTCTATTTGAAGTCTTTCGCAAACCTTTTTAGCATCTTTTATATTATCGGTATCAAAGCTGTCGTTTAAATTTAAGGTTACTCCGCCGACAGTAAAGCCTTGGTTTTTTAAAAGAACGGCGCAAACGGATGAATCCACACCGCCGCTCATACCAACTAAAACTTTTTCCAACATATACTCCTTTAAAACAAAGAGCCGATTTACATCGACTCTTCAAAAAATTATATTGCTGTGATATCAGCCAAAGCGCAAAGATAATCTTCCAAGCCTTTGGTCATATTAAGCGCTTCATAAATATCATAATTTACAACTTCGCCCAATTTATAAGCAACAACACGGTTGCCGATACCTGCTTTTAAAAGTTCAACTGCAGCAAAGCCCATTTGTGTTGCGATAAGACGATCGCGAAGCGTTGGGCTACCACCACGTTGAACGTGACCTAAAATTGTGCCACGGGTTTCAATTCCTGTTTCGGCTTCAATTTTCTTTGCCATTTCGGTAACGCCGCCAACACCTTCTGCCACAACGACAATAAAGTGCTTTTTGCCCATTTTTTGTGTTTCTCTGATTTTTTCGATTATAGCATTAATATCGTATTCACGTTCAGGAACCACTACAGCCAATGCACCAACACCAATAGCGGTACGAAGTGCCAAGTGACCTGCATTTCTACCCATAACTTCAACAACGCTGCAGCGCTCGTGAGAGTCACAAGTATCACGAAGTCTGTCAACCATTTGAATAACGGTATTCATAGCTGTATCAAAACCGAGAGTGTACTCTGTTGAAGCAATGTCGTTATCAATAGTTGCGGGAATACCAACGCAAGGAATACCTGCCAAAGATAAGTCACGAGCACCACGGAACGAGCCGTCACCACCGATTACGACAATACCTTCAATGCCATGCTTTTTGCAGTTTTCAACAGCTTCAGCTATGCCTTCAGCTGTTTTGAAGCGCGGGCTTCTGGCACTGTAAAGCATTGTACCGCCTAATTGGATAATACCGGAAACTGCACGAGAATCCAAATCAATAATATCGCCTTCCATAAGGCCGTTATAGCCACGGCGAATACCCTAAACGGTAATGCCGTTATATAC
>JBGVDY010000299.1:0-2027 GCA_045119585.1 Acutalibacteraceae bacterium
CCGCCTTTGCGGTGTTGCTACGGTTTTGGGTTTATTCGCCCATTCGGTTCGTTCCGTTCGTTTGTTCGGTCGGTTGGTTGTGTGTGCCTGTCTTCGGCGCCCGAGCGCGACAGCGCGAGGGTGACGAAAGCGGCGTAGCCGCTTTCGCCAGCTCTGCCGCCGACTTGTATCAAGACAGGCACATATATTACGGTCAATTACCGTTTTTGAGTATGTGTACGTTTCTAAAACGATAACGTCCGTTGACTTTGTAGAGCGTATATTTGAACTTATGGGTTGGGATAGAACTTGTCGTTATAAAATACTTGGTAGACTTGCTCAGACCGAACGTGGGCTTATTTTAGTCTTTGATTTCACGGAAGCAATTATGTTTGCTCCGAAACCCGTCGAATATATAGATAAGGTTACGGGATTAACGAAAAAACGTCAGGTTAAATACTATCCTGACGAATACAAATACAAAATTGGTAAATCTTATAATGATTATGTGGCTTTCCATCAACAAAGTCTCTTTGAAAATCTTGAAGAATATACCGATACCACAGTTGCTGCTACACCAACTGCGCCACTATTAGATAAGGGGGAAAATAATGAGTAGACCTGCATATTCAAGTAAAGCTAATGAACTATCACCATACATACTTATTCAACCATATCAATGTTCATTAACCATTGGCAAAGATATTATTAAAAGTCTTGGCTATCCAAAACACGTTTGTTTACGAATCAACGAATCTAATCGCTCTTTCGCAATTATCCCGTGTGAAGCAAACGATGTAATGTCATTCAAAATACCTGATAAACTATTTACTGATAGTAAATGCGTATTTCGTATTAAAAGTAAATCTTTTTTGATAAGTCTTATTCTTAAATATAATTTAGAACCTACTTGTGTATATTCCTGTAAGGGCGTGTACAGTAAAAAACTAAATGCAGTCATTGTAGGTTTAGATGAATCTAATTTAGATTTATATAACATAATAGAGCCACAGGGTTAAATAAAAAACGATTAAAAAAAGTTGCCGTTTCAGTTCATAACCTACTTGTTCTGGAAAATCGCAAAATGACAGCTCTAAAACGGAACATTTTTGTCCAACTTTTTGACTGAATAATTATTCCGTTTTACACTATTTTATGCAGTTTTTTATGAATAAAAAAGACGAGATTGAATAAATCTCGTCTTTTTATGCACTGACAGCTATTTTATCAATGCAAGATGTCTTACACTTACAAAAAAGCTGTCAATTACATCGAAGATTAAATAAATATGACAAGGAGATTTGACTGAGCAAGAATTAAAACAAATTACACAATGGATTAAAGAAGCAACTAACAAACCTAATGCAGATGAGAATATCGCGCTTATCTTAAAGCTCGCGGGCAATTCTTTCACGGAAGAACGCCTAAAACTTCTCACTGTACCACCGTCCAGAATGGACAAACAAGAAAATAAGCGGGAAGAAAACTTCGGTATATTAACTTTCACTAAAAAGGAGTTATCTACTATGCCGAAATCATTTCAACACTTATTTGCTGTTGACAGCACTATTGTAAAATACCGTTATTATCAAGGACTTTTTCAAGCACGTTATCGAAGAAACGGCTTTAACATCGAAGTCGCCTCTAAAGACTTTGAAACGATGAAACGTAAGTTTACGGAACGTCTAATCGGTCAAGCCCAACAATGCGATTTACCGCAAGGTTCTACAAAGAAACCGACAGCGCGAACGGTCTTATTCGGAGATTTTGTCGACGAATGGTTAAAAATCAAAAAGCAAACGACCAAACCCAGCACGTATGCGGAGTATGAACGTCTGCTAAAAACGAATTTGAAACCACGATTCGGGCATTTATACCTTTCCGATATAAACCGACCTATGCTTCAAAGTTATCTTTTTGAGTTCGTAGAACAAGGCAAACACCGAACGGCGCAAAAGTTAAAACTAATACTCAACTGTATTTTCGATTTAGCCGCGGAAGATTTCAACATCAAATCCCCCGTCAAGAAAATCATTTTGCCTTATCAC
>JBGVDY010000300.1:0-4518 GCA_045119585.1 Acutalibacteraceae bacterium
GAATCTATTCTGAAACGGTAGCAAATCAATGCAAAGACCCCGTGATATTAACTATTCCACAGGGTGAAAAATCTAAAAATATGGAATCATTAGAGCTTTTGCTTAAAACTATGGTTGAAAATAACTTCACCCGTACCGACTGCGTTGTAGCGGTAGGCGGTGGTGTTGTAGGTGACCTTTCCGGTTTTGCGGCATCAGTATTTATGCGTGGTATTGATTTTTATAATATCCCCACAACCGTACTTTCTCAGGTGGATTCTTCAATAGGCGGTAAAACCGCAGTTGATTTTATGGGTTATAAAAATTTAGTGGGTGCATTTTATCCTCCAAAAGCGGTTGTTATTGATACTAATACCCTTAAAACATTACCCGAAAGACAGGTTTCTAATGGACTTTGCGAAGCACTAAAAATGGCGACTACTTCAGATGAAACGTTGTTTAATATTTTCGAAAATAACGATATTACAGATGATGTTTTAGATGATATAATTTACCGTTCATTACTAATTAAAAAGGCGGTAGTAGAAGAAGACGAACACGAAAGCGGACTTCGTAAGGTTTTGAATTTTGGACACACCTTAGCCCATGCGGTAGAAAGCTTTAATATAGACAAATATTACCATGGCGAATGTGTGGCAATTGGTATGGTTCCAATGTGTTCTAATGCGGTTAAGCAAAGGCTTTTGCCAATACTTAAAAAACTTAATTTGCCAACTTTAATAGAAGAAAAAGCTGACAAATTAATTGAAGCGTGTAAGCACGATAAAAAAGCTTTTGGCGAGAGTATAACAGTAGTAACTGTAGATAAAATAGGCGAATTTAAGTTTGAAAGTATAAGCTTTACAGAGCTTGAACAACTTATAAGGAGTGTGGCTTTATAATGAAAAACACCTTTGGTAACAACCTTACTGTAACCCTTTTCGGCGAAAGCCACGGTGAAGCAATAGGAGTAGTGCTTGACGGCTTGAGTGCAGGAATAGAAGTAGACTATGACTATATAAATAAAATGTTAAATCTCAGAAAAGGATTAAGCGTTGTTTCTACACCACGTAGGGAAGAAGACAACTTTGAGATTTTAAGCGGTGTATTCGAGGGTAAAACCACAGGCACACCACTTTGTATTATTATTAAAAACAATGACACCCGTTCGGCCGATTATTCACTTACCAAAGATTTGGCACGACCATCGCATGCCGATTTCACCGCAGAGTGTAAATATAAAGGCTTTCAGGATTATCGTGGTGGCGGTCACTTTAGCGGAAGAATTACTGCACCGCTTTGTGCGGCGGCAGGTATAATAATCCCCGCGCTTTTGAAAAAAGGTATTAAAATAGGAAGTCACATTGCAAAAATAGGTGAAATAGAGGACCGTTGTTTTTGTGATTTTGATAATGATTTTGAGATATTATCGGGCAAAGAATTTGCAGTTTTAGATGATAGCAAAGAAACCGAAATGATAGATAAAATAAAATCTGTTAAAGCCCAAGGTGACAGCATCGGAGGTATAGTAGAAACTGCTATTATGGGGATACCTGCAGGTGTGGGAGAGCCTTGGTTTGACAGTATTGAAAGCATAATTTCTCACGCTGTTTTTTCTATTCCGGGTGTAAAGGGAATAGAGTTTGGCTTGGGCTTCAAATTTGCCGAAACACCGGGTTCCATAGCTAACGATAGCTTTGAAAACGACAATGGTAAAATAGTTACTAAAACTAATAATTCGGGTGGAATAAACGGCGGTATTACAAACGGTATGCCTGTAATCTTCCGCACAGCATTCCGTCCAACACCCACTATTGCAAAAGAACAAAACACTGTAAATATTAAAACGACGGAAAATGCTGTTTTAGAAGCTAAAGGCAGACACGACCCTTGTATTGTTCATCGTGCAAAGGTAGTAGTTGATAGCGTTACCGCCATAGCTTTAGCCGATATTTTAGTGACACGCTACGGCACTGATTGGTTGGGTGAATAATGCAGTACGGACTTATAGGAGAAAAGCTTTCGCATAGCTTTTCTAAAGAAATACATACCAAATATTTTGGTTTAGATTATGCATTAAAAGAGCTTGCTTACAATGAAGTTGCCACCTTTTTAAAAGAAAAAAATTTCAAGGCTATAAACGTTACCATCCCATATAAAACTATAGTTTTGGAGCAGCTTGATTTTGTTGATAAAACAGCCCAAAGGATTGGTGCGGTTAATACTATAGTTAATGATAATGGAATATTAAAAGGCTATAATACCGATTTTTTAGGGCTTAAACTGATGCTGGAAAAATCGAGTGTGGATTTTAAGGATAAAAATTTCTTAATATTAGGTAACGGTGCAACGTCTAAAACCGCTGTAGCGGTAGCTGAAAGTCTTTTGGCTAAAAGTGTTATAAGGGTTTCAAGAAAGGGAACTAATGGTACTGTTTCATATAGTGAAGCTAAAACCTTAAGCGATACCCAAATTATCATAAATACAACCCCCGTAGGTATGTTTCCTGATATAGAAAATACACCTATTGATATAGATAATTTTCCTAATCTAATTGGTGTATTTGATGTAGTTTACAATCCATTACGTACAAAACTTATACTTAGTGCTTTGAATAAAGGATTAGTTGCGTGCGGTGGGTTATATATGCTTGTAGCACAGGCGGTTTTTGCTTACGAATTATTTACAGGTAATAAAGTGCCAAACAGTAAAATTGATAGTATTTATACCGCAATTTTAAAGCAAAAGCAAAATATTGTGCTTGTTGGTATGCCCGGTAGCGGTAAGACAACTGTAGGAAAACTTTTGGCTGAAAATATTGGTTTTGAATTTATTGATACAGATGACTTAATTGTGAAAAAATACGGTAATATAACCGAAATTTTTAAAACAAAAGGCGAAAGCGGTTTTCGGGATATTGAAAGTGAAATTATTAAACAACTTTCTTCATCACAAGGCAACGTAATTGCTACAGGTGGTGGCGCGGTTTTGCGAAAAGAAAACATTAACGCCTTAAAGCAGAACGGCAAGATTTATTTTCTTGACAGACCGCTTGAAAGCTTGCAAGGTACACCTGACAGACCACTTTCAAAAAATGCGAACCAGCTTAAGAAACTTTATAGCGAGCGCTATAATATTTACTGTAATTGTGCGGATGAAAGCGTAAGTGAAAATACTACACCGCAATCGGCAGTAAGGAGAATTATTGAAAATGAAAATTATGGTAATTAATGGACCAAATCTTAATATGTTAGGTATTCGCGAACCCGAAATTTACGGTAGTGAAACCTATAAAGATTTATGTAATTTAATAGAAAATTACGCACGTGAAAAGGGAATAGAAGTAGAGATTTTTCAATCTAATCACGAAGGCGTTTTGGTTGATAAAATACAAGAAGCTTACCTAAAGTTTCAGGGTATAGTAATAAATCCTGCGGCTTATACACATACAAGCATAGCACTTTTAGATGCTTTAAAATCGGTTGGTATTCCGACGGTGGAAGTACATATTTCCGACGTATCTAAAAGGGAAGATTTTAGGCGGATAAGCTATGTTAGAGAGTGCTGTGTTGCTACTGTTACAGGTTTGGGTTTTAATGGTTATTTAAAGGCGATTGATATATTAATGGAGAATAAAAATGACAGTAACAGTTAAGCCGTCTTGCGCTACAGGTACAGTTATTGCTCCGCCTTCAAAAAGTATGGCGCATAGGGCTTTAATTTGCGGTGCGTTAAGTAATAAAAGCGTTATAACAAATATAGATTTTTCCAAGGATATTACCGCTACTTTAAACTGTCTTGAAAGTCTTGGCGCAAAGGTAGAAATTAGCGGTAATACAGTGACTATAGGCGGTCTTAAATTAGACTTAATTCCTGATAATACAGAGCTTGATGCTAACGAGAGCGGAAGCACCCTACGTTTTTTAATTCCACTTTGTATGGCGTCTGACAAAACCGTTGTTTTAAAAGGTGTGAACCGTCTTTTTGAACGCCCGTTGGATATTTATGAAAACATTGCAAAAACGCAAAATATATTGTTCGAAAAAAGCGGAAATTCGTTAACTGTTTGCGGCACACTTTCAAGTGGAGAATATAGTGTTAAAGGTAATGTTTCAAGCCAGTTTATAAGCGGTCTTTTGTTTTTACTGCCTATGCTAAAAGGCGATAGTAAAATTATCGTTACATGTGATTTTGAAAGCGCTTCATATATTGATTTGACTTTGCAAGTATTAGAAGAATTTGGGGTTTATATTAAACGTGAAAACAACACTTTTTATATAAAGGGGAATAGTGAATACAAACCGAAAAATTATACTGTTGAAGGTGACTGCTCTAATGCTGCTTTTTTGGAAGCTTTTAACTATTTGGGCGGTAATGTAACTGTAGAAGGACTAAATAAAAATACACTACAAGGTGATCGAGTATATAAAGATATTTTCGAAGGCCTTAAAAACGGAAAAAAGCAGTTTGATTTGTCAGATTGTCCCGATTTAGCCCCCGTGGTTTTTGCATTGTCTTGTCTTTTTGGCGGTGCCGAAT
>JBGVDY010000301.1:0-1491 GCA_045119585.1 Acutalibacteraceae bacterium
CTTTTACGCCGTACTCGAGTGCTGCTTCATGTACGTGAAGACCATAAAAACCTTTACCACAAAAAGAAGGTATAAGTGAGGGGTGAACATTAATAATTCGGTTAGCAAAGCGAGAAGTAAATTTTTCACTTAAGATGCACATAAATCCCGCTAATACAATAATATCTATATTGTTATCTTCAAGTGATTTAATAAGTGAATCTTCAAATTTATCGCCTAACTCTTTTTTATTGCAAACCAAAGTATCAATATTTGCGTTTTTTGCACGAGTTAATGCATAAGCATCAGGATTATTGGATATTACAAGTTTAATTTCGCCTGATTTAATAATGCCACTTTTTTGGGCATCAATTAATGCTTGTAAATTTGTACCGCCACCTGAAACCAAAACAGCTATGTTAGTTTTCATAATACACCTTAAATAATTGTAATTTTTGTATCTGATTTTACGATTTTACCAATAATATAAGCGTCTTCACCATTAGCTTTAAGAACTTCCAATGCTTTTTGGGCATCTTCTTTTGCTACAACAACGCTCATACCCACGCCCATATTATATGTGTTGTACATATCACGTTCGGGAATATCGCCTGTTTTTTGTAATAAATCAAAAATGGGTAAAACCTTAATATTTGATTTAATGATTTCTGCACCGTATCCATCAGGTAAGCTTCTCGGAATATTTTCATAGAAACCACCGCCTGTGATGTGGGAGATAGCGCTTACTTTAACTTGCTCTAAAAGTGCTAAAATCGGTTTTACATAAATTCTTGTAGGAGTTAAAAGTGTTTCACCAATAGATTTGCCGCCAAGTTCATCGTATGTTTTATTTAGGTCACAGTTTTCAACGTCAAATACTTTACGTACAAGTGAAAAACCGTTTGAGTGAACACCGCTTGAAGGAAGTGCGATGATTACGTCGCCTTCGTTCATGGTTTTATTATCTAAAATTTTCTTTTTATCTACAATACCCACTGCAAAGCCTGCAAGGTCGTAATCTTCAACCGGCATCATACCGGGATGCTCGGCAGTTTCGCCACCGATTAAAGCAGCACCTGACTGTACACAACCTTCAGCTACACCGCTAACAATTTCAGCAATTTTTTCAGGTATATTTTTACCGCAAGCAATATAGTCAAGGAAGAAAAGCGGTTTCGCACCGCAACAAATAATATCATTAACACACATTGCAACAGCATCAATACCGATTGTATCGTGCTTATCCATTAAAATTGCAAGTTTTACTTTAGTACCGCAACCATCTGTACCGCTAACAAGTACCGGTTCTTCATAACCTGTTGGCAAACCAAAGCAACCGCCAAAGCCGCCAACGTCATCTAGACAGCCTTCGTTACGTGTTCTGCCAATATGCTTTTTCATAAGTTCTACCGCTTTATAGCCTGCGGTAATATCAACGCCTGCAGCGGCGTAGGATTTAGATTCAGAATTATTCATTTTATTATTCCTTTCCGTCCCAACAGTAGGTGCATA
>JBGVDY010000302.1:0-6124 GCA_045119585.1 Acutalibacteraceae bacterium
CAATTACAGCAATTAGTACCGTAGTAAAAGATGGTGAATTAGTAAACGTTTTAGAAACGCTAAAAAAAGGAAAGCCTGCAATTTGTGAAGTACCGAAAATAATCGAATGTGATGGAATTATTTGCACCGAAATTTATACAAGCGATAATTATATTCCCGCTATTCACACTATAGGTTACTGTGATAGTGATAATAATGGCGCTTGCGGTATTGAAAAAGCATATAATTCGTTTCTCAAAAGAAACCATTCACTCACCATTCGTTACGCTTGTGATGGTAAAAGCAGAATTTTACAGGGTGTTGAGCCCACAATACAAAATAAGATATCTCCTTTATCCTTTGGCGTTGTAAGTACAATTGATATAAACATTCAAAATATTGTCGAAAATGCAGCCGAAAATTTGACTAAAGGCGCAATAGTTGTTGCCGAAGTAGAAAACGCCAAAATTCGTGGTATAGTAAGCGTTCCAACATTTACTATAGACAAAATCGAGAATATATTAAATGATGCTCATACCCCTTTATATAATCGCACATTTGGTGCTTACAATGTTGGCTCGGTCTTTAAATTATGCGTTGCGGCATCGGCTATTGAAAACGGTTATGAAAATTTTAGTTATAACTGTAAGGGAAGTTTTAAAATAATAGACAGAACCTTTAAATGCCACAATTTAAATGGTCACGGTATAAATAATTTAAATTCTGCAATCGCACAGTCGTGTAACACTTATTTTTATAATATTGGTATAAAATCGGGTGCTGAAAATTTATTGGCGACTGCCAGTAATTTAAACTTTGGCAAATCAATTAGACTTTGTAATAGCATTACTACTGCAAAAGGCACTCTTCCAACTTTAGAAAAACTGCAAAATATGGCACATTTAGCAAATTTCAGTATCGGTCAAGGTGATTTTACCGCTACACCAATTTCTCTATTGCCACTATACTGCGCCATTTCAACCGATGGAAAATACTATATGCCAAGTATTATTGAAGGTACAACGCAAAACGGTAAATTAACTAAGTATGATTACGGTAGCCCTACTCGTGTATTTTCAAAATCTACTGCCGATAAACTTAAAGATGCTTTAAGGCTTGTAGTAACCGAAGGTACGGGTGTTTTAGCCAATCCCAAAACCGTTACTGCCGCAGGTAAAACCGCAACAGCACAAACAGGAAAATATCAAAACGGCAAAGAAATTGAAAGCAGTTGGTTTTGCGGTTTTTTCCCTTATGAAAACCCTAAATATGCCGTAGTAGTTTTCGCCGAAAATAAAGCGCTTGTTACAAAATCCTGTGCAGAAATATTTGCCGAAATTGTAGATAAAATTAATGTCTTATCTTATTGACAAATAAAGGATAAAATAATATAATAAATATGTATGTTTAAAATATATAAAAGGATGTTTTTGTATGAAATGGACCTCACTTAATGACCTTAGAGAAATGTATCTTGCCTTCTTTGAATCAAAAGACCATTTAAGGCTTGGAAGCTTCTCTTTGGTGCCAAATAACGATAAATCTTTGTTACTTATTAACTCAGGTATGGCGCCTATGAAAAAGTTCTTCACAGGCGAAGTAACACCTCCTAGTGTTCGCGTTACTACCTGCCAAAAATGTATTAGAACTCCCGACCTTGAGCGTGTTGGTATTACAGCTCGTCACGGTACTTTTTTTGAAATGCTTGGTAACTTCTCTTTTGGTGACTACTTTAAAACAGAAGCTATTACTTGGGCTTGGGAATTTTTAACCAAAACACTTGAAATTCCGGCTGAGCTTTTATGGCCTTCTGTTTATGAAGAAGATGATGAAGCATATAACTTCTGGCGTGATGTAATTGGCGTACCCGAAGAACGTATCGTAAGAATGGGCAAAGAAGATAACTTCTGGGAACACGGAACAGGTCCTTGCGGTCCTTGTAGTGAAATTTACTTTGACCGCGGTGAAAAATACGGTTGTGGCTCTCCTGACTGTAAGCCGGGTTGTGACTGCGACAGATATATGGAAATTTGGAACAACGTATTCTCGCAGTTTAACAATATGGGTGATGGCACTTATACCGAGCTTGAACATAAAAATATTGATACAGGTATGGGTCTTGAGCGTCTTGCTTGTGTTATGCAAAATGTTGACAATATGTTCGAGGTTGACACCATTCGCAATATTTTAGATAATGTTTGTCGTATTTCAGGTAAAGAATACGGTAAAGACAATAATACCGATATTTCTATTCGTGCTATTACCGACCACGCAAGGGCTGCTACCTTTATGATTAGCGACGGTATTATCCCCTCTAATGAAGGTCGCGGGTACGTTCTTCGCCGTATTATCAGACGTGCCGTTCGTCACGGTAAAATTATTGGTATTAACCGCCCATTCTTTATGGAGCTTTGCGATACCGTAATCAATGAAAACAAGCAAGGCTACCCCGAGCTTGTTGAAAAACAACAATTAATTGCTAAGGTTATTAACAACGAAGAAGCTTCTTTTAATAAAACCGTTGACCAGGGTCTTTCTATGCTTGAAGAATTAACTAAAGACGGTAAGACCTTCTCAGGTGAAGATGCATTCAAGCTTTATGACACCTACGGCTTCCCCATTGACCTTACAAAAGATATTCTTAACGAAAAGGGTATCACATTAGATGAAGAACGCTTTAAGGAGTTAATGGAAGAGCAAAAACAAAAAGCACGTAATGCACGCAAGGCATCTGACGGCGAAAGTTGGAAGAGCGACGGCATTACCTTTGAAAATATTAATGCTACCGAATTTGTTGGTTATACCGAAGATTGTTCATCTGCTAAGGTTGTAGATATAGTTGTTGATAATGAGCATTTGGAAAGTGCTTTCGAAGGTCAAAAAGCAGTCATAGTACTTGATAAAACACCTTTCTATGCCGAAAGCGGCGGACAAATTGGTGACAGTGGTGTTATTAAAACCGAAAATGCAGAATTTACTGTAAACGATACTACCAAAACAACAAACGGTATATTTATACATTACGGTACACTTGTTAGTGGTGTGATTTCTGTTGGCGATACTGTTACAGCGCAAATCGACACACTAAAACGCGCAGCTATTCGCCGTAATCATACTGCCGCACACCTTTTACAAGCAGCTTTGCGTTCAGTACTTGGTAATCACGTAGAACAAGCAGGTCAGCTTGTAAACGATAAGATTGTTCGTTTCGACTTCACACACTTCTCCGCTTTAACTCCTGATGAAATTAAAGCAGTCGAAAATACCGTAAATAATGCAATACTCGATGCTATTACAGTTGAAAATACTGAAATGCCTATTACTGAAGCTAAAAAACTTGGCGCTATGGCATTATTCGGCGAAAAATACGGCGATGTTGTACGTGTTGTAAATGCATTAGGAGTATCGGTTGAGCTTTGCGGCGGTACCCACGTAGATAACACTTCAAAAATTGGTCTTTTCCATATCAATTCTGAATCAAGTGTTGCTGCAGGTGTAAGACGTATTGAAGCAGTTACAGGCTCAAACGTACTTTCAGTAATTGAAAATTATATTAAACTCGCTACTGATACCGCAGATGCTTTAAAATCTGCTAATATTAACGATATTGCGAAGCGTGCTAATATTGTTATAAACGAATTAAAGGACACACAAAAAGCTTTAGAAAAAGCTGAAGCTCAACTTGCCAACAGTAAGCTTTCAAGCATTTTAGAACGCGCTACCACTTTAGGAGATATTCGTGTAATCGCAAAAGAACTTAAGGGTGTCAATGCCGATGAATTACGCAAAATGTGTGATATTATCAAAGCCGACAACCCTGATACAGTTGCTTTATTAGCAGGTGTAAACGGCGAAAAATTAACCTTCTGTGCCGCTTGCGGTAAAGACGCTATTGCTAAGGGTGTTCATGCAGGTAACCTTGTCCGAGAAATTGCTAAGCTCACAGGCGGTAATGGTGGCGGTAAACCTGATAGTGCTATGGCAGGCGGTAAAGATATTACGAAACTTGAAACCGCATTAAACAGTGTTGTATCAGTTGTAGAAAGCCAAATTAAGTGAGGTTAAATTATGAGTGATTGCTTGTTTTGTAAAATAATTAATGGCGATATCCCTTCAACCAAGGTTTACGAAAACGATTACGTTTATGCCTTTTTTGATATTGACCCTCAAGCTCCTTTTCACGCAATTATAGTTCCAAAATTTCATATTGCATCTGCTAACGATATTAATAACGAAAACAGTATTTACATTGCAAAGATTTTTGAAGCAGTTGCAGAAATTGCAAAAGCAGAAAACCTTGAAAACGGCTATCGTGTTGTAAATAACTGCGGTGTTGACGGCGGTCAAACAGTTGGACATATTCATTTCCACTTACTTGCTCGCAGAAATTTAGCATGGCCACCCGGTTGATTTAAAACATATTGAAAGAGTTGATATATATGAAAAAAGATATTACTTTAGTCGTTATGGCGGCAGGTATGGGTAGTCGCTTTGGTTCTTTAAAACAGCTTGAACCAATTGGCAAAAACGGTGAAGTTATACTTGACTTTTCGGTGTATGATGCAATTAAAGCAGGCTTTACTAAGGTTGTTTTTGTTATTAAAAAAGCAATTGAAAAGGATTTCAAAGAAATCGTTGGCAAAAAAATAGAAAAAAAGATTAAAGTCGAATACGTTTTCCAAGAGATTGATAAATTACCGGAAGGTTTTAATGTTCCTGAAGGTCGTGAAAAGCCTTGGGGTACTGCACATGCTATTCTATGCTGTAAGGATGTTGTAAAAGAGCCTTTTGCTGTTGTTAATGCTGATGATTTTTATGGTGCAGGTGCATTCCAAAAAACTGCAGAATATTTACAAAACGAAGAAAATAACTATTGTATGGTAGGTTTCCGACTAATTAATACACTTACTGAAAACGGTTACGTTTCACGCGGTGTTTGTGTTACTGATAGTCAAAACCATCTTGAATCTGTTACAGAACGTACAAAAATTATGGACTGCAAATTCACAGAAGATGATGGTAAAACGTGGGAAAGCTTAGCACCCGATACTGTAGTTTCTATGAATCTTTGGGGCTTTATGCCTGATGTTTTCAATTACATAGAAAAAGGCTTTAAAGAGTTTTTAAAGAACAACATAAGCGCTCCTAAATGTGAATACTACCTCCCAACTGTTGTATCTTCACTAATTGAAACAGGTGAAAAAACCGTTGACGTTTTGGTTGCTGAAGATAAGTGGTACGGTGTAACCTATAAAGAAGACAAGGATTTAGTAGTAAAAGCAATCAGCAAAATGATTGATGAAGGAAAATATAAAAATATTTAAGGAGAGTTAATTATGTTCAAAAAAACAAAAGGATTTATTTCAGATTTCAAAGCATTTGTAATGCGCGGTAACGTTATTGATATGGCTGTCGGTGTTATTATTGCAGGCGCTTTCGGTAAAATTACCACAAGTATCGTAAACGACGTATTTATGCCATTTATCGGTTGGTTAATTGGCGGTTTCGATTTAAGCCAACTTAACATTCTTTTAAAACCTGAAGTTTTAGATGAAGCAGGTGCGGTTGTTGAACCTGCAGTAACAATAGGTATTGGTACATTACTCGTTACCATTATCGACTTCTTGATTATTGCGTTTATTGTATTTTTAATTATTAAAATGTTTGCTAAAGCAAGAGAACTTTCTGAAAAAGCATTAGCTAAAAAGCAAGTTGAAGAAGAAGCTACAGTTGAAGAAGAAAAAGCTCCTACAACTGAAGAACTTTTAGCAGAAATACTTGAAGAAATTAAGAAGAAAAAAGACTAAAAGATGAGACACCGAGAAAATCATTTCTCGGTGTCTTTATTTTTTATAATTTTATAATTCTTTGGCGATAACCCATAATACTCCTTAAACGCCTTGCTAAACGAATACACAGAAGTATAATTTAAGAGCTCAGAAATCTCTGTTACTGATAGCCTGTCTTCTATTAATAAAAGTCTTGCAGTTTCAAGCCTTCTTGTATGAAAATAATCAAACAATGTATTACTTGTAATCTTTTTATAAATTGAAGAAAGATATCCGTAACTATAGTTAAAAATCGGACAAATTTCTTCTAAATTTTTTATTGAATAAATATGTGTATCAATATAATTCATAAGACG
>JBGVDY010000303.1:0-12635 GCA_045119585.1 Acutalibacteraceae bacterium
CATTAACGACCGAAACGTAGAGTTAGAGCTTCTTTACATAGACGATTTAATCGACCAAATGCTTTTATGCCTTGGTGGAAATCCGGAAAAAGACGGTGAATTTTGTGTTTGCCCTGTTACACATAAAGTGACTTTGGGTGAAATTGCCGACCTTTTATATTCTTTTAAAGCTCAGCCGCAAACACTTATTATGCCCGAAATTCCTTTTGGTAGTTTTGCTAAAAAGCTTTATTCTACATATCTTTCATATTTGCCTGAAAGTAAGGCGAGTTTCCCTCTAAAGATGAACGTTGATAATCGTGGTAGCTTTACCGAACTTTTAAAAACTGCAAATTGCGGTCAGTTTTCGGTTAATATTTCAAAACCGGGTATCACTAAAGGTCAGCATTGGCACAATACTAAATGGGAATTTTTTATTGTGGTTTCGGGTAAAGCTCTTATTGAGCAAAGAAAAATCGGTACGGATGAAGTTTTACGCTTTGAGGTTTCAGGTGACAAAATCGAAGCGGTACATATGCTTCCAGGCTATACCCATAACATTATTAACCTAAGTGAAACTGAAGATTTAGTAACTCTTATGTGGGCTAACGAGCAGTTTAACCCTAATAAACCCGATACTTTTTTTGAAGAGGTGTAACACCGAATGCTTAATCTAAGGCAAAAAGCATTACTCAGTCTTTTACAACCGAATAGCGAGTTTGATTTTTCAGTGCTTTCTGCCGAAGATTGGGAAGCGGTGAGAAAAGAAAGCTTGGCGCAAGAGGTGCCTATACTTGCTTTTGACGGTTCTGAAAAATGTAAGCAGTATCTTCCAAAAGAAATTCATACTGCTTGGTTTAAGGATTCTATGCAACGCCTTTTGAAAAACTCGCAGGTTTTATCGGCGCAAAATAAGCTTGTAAAAATTTTAGAGGATAATAACTTTTCATATATTATATTAAAAGGTTTGGCTTCTGCTTCTTATTATCCTGACCCTAAAAAGCGAATTTTAGGTGACGTTGATTTCTTGATTACAAGTGAAGAGCAAGCAGACGTTGAAAATGTGCTTATTGATTTAGGATATAAAAAAGAACAGGATGACCACATTTGTCACCGAGTTTTTAAAAAACCGCACGAGCATTTTGAAATGCATTTCGAAGTTGCAGGTATTCCTGAAGGCAAAGCAGGTGTGCTTTTTAGAAAGTATTTTGAAGATGCTACTGCGAAATATAAAGAAGATAAAAACCCCGATTTTCATAATCCATTACCGCAAATTCATGCGGCGGTTATATTGCTTCACACAATTCACCACCTTTTGGGTGAAGGTTTAGGGCTTAGACATTTATGCGACTGGGCATATTTTGTGGATAAAACCTATAAAGAACCTTTTTGGGAAACCGAGTTTTTACCACTGCTTAAAAAGAGCGGAACCTTTAAATTTGCCGCAATAATAACCAAAACTTCGCATTTGTATTTAGGCACAGCCTGTCCTTTATGGGCAACGGATATTGATGACCGCATTTGCGAGCAACTGATTGATGATTTGTTTTCATCGGGTAACTTTGGCCGTAAGGATAAAAACCGCGCAGGCGCGGGTGCGATGATTTCGCAGCACGGCAAAAGCGGCACTAAAAACAGTAAGGTTAAAAATCAATTTTTAACCCTTAAAAGTTCAATGTATTATCTTTACCCGTTTTTGCACAAGTGGAAAATTCTTTATCCGTTTATATTTGTGTGGCGGATTTTAAGATATTTAATTTTAATGGCGCTGGGAAAACGCCCATCGCTAATAAAAGCAAGCGCTTATGCAGATGAGCGCTTGGCGGTATATAAACAGTTCCAGCTTTACGAAAATACGGAGGAATAAAAAATGCCCAAACTAAAACTTATGACTATTGTAGGTACTCGCCCCGAAATTATTAGATTAGCGGCAGTAATAAAAAAGTGCGATAAGTATTTCGACCAAATTTTAGTGCATACAGGTCAAAACTATGACTATACTTTAAACCAAATATTTTTTGAGGATTTAGGTCTTAGAAGTCCTGATTATTACCTTGATGCCGTTGGTGCCGATTTGGGTGAAACAGTAGGCAATATTATTGCAAAATCTTATAAGCTTATGAACGAGCTTAAGCCCGATGCCTTGCTGATTTTGGGTGATACTAACTCTTGCCTTTCTGCAATTTCGGCTAAGCGACTTCATATTCCGATATTTCATATGGAAGCAGGAAACCGTTGTAAGGATGAATGCTTGCCTGAAGAAACTAATCGCCGTATTGTAGATATAATAAGTGACGTTAACCTTGCTTATTCTGAGCACGCACGTAAATATTTGCACGAATGCGGACTTCCTAAAGAACGTGTATACGTAACAGGTTCACCTATGGCGGAGGTTTTACACGAAAACCTTGAAAAAATAGAGGCCTCCGATATTCATAAAAAGCTTGGAATTGAAAAAGGTAAATATATTTTACTTTCAGCACACAGAGAAGAAAATATCGACACCGAAAAGAACTTTTTATCGCTATTTAACGCAATAAATACTATTGCGGAAAAATATCAGTTACCTATACTTTACTCTTGTCATCCGCGCTCTAAAAAGCGTATTGCCGAGAGCGGGTTTAAACTTAATCCGCTTGTAATTATGCACGAGCCTTTGGGCTTCCACGATTATAACTGCCTACAAAAAAATGCCTTTGCGGTTATTTCGGATAGTGGTACTTTGCCTGAAGAATCAAGCTTCTTTACAAGTGTAGGAACACCCTTCCCAGCAATATGCATACGCACCTCTACCGAACGCCCCGAAGCGCTTGACAAGGCTTGTTTTGTGCTTGCAGGTATTGATGAAAACAGCCTTTTACAAGCGGTAGAAACTGCGGTAGCAATGAATGAAAATGGCGACTACGGTATACCTGTTCCCGATTACGTGGAAGAAAACGTTTCCACAAAGGTTGTAAAGATTATTCAAAGCTACACAGGTGTTGTAAATAAAATGGTTTGGCGAAAATTTTAAGTAAATATAAAAGCAGAAACGAATTTTTCGTTTCTGCTTTTTTCTTTAAATATCAATTGCGTCGTGGTTTTCCGGTAATAAAACGCGGAAGTTATATTTGCTAAGCTCGGTTTCAATTTCTGCTTTAAATTTATCGCGCTCGAAAAGGTGGTTAATGCAAAGCGTACCCTTAAAATCTTTAATGTGTGGCACTAGTTCGGGTACAGTAAAGTGGTAAAGCTCGCAAACAAAGACGTCACTTTCCATTAGCGCTTCTTTGGGTATATCGTCACCCTTAAGTCCGTAAGAAAGGTCGCCCGAGAAGAGTGCTTTTTTACCGCTTACTTTTTCGGTTATAAGTACAGCGTATGACGGTGTATCGCCATTTTTAAAGTGCTTGGTGGGGAAATAGTCAACAAGAATATTTTCGTCTTCATACATCCTGCCACAGTGCGCAAAAACGAAATTAAGTCTTTCACAGTCAACCTTTCCACCGTAAGAAAGGCTTGCCATAATCATACTTTTAAGAGCTTCAATATATTCTGCGGTTGGAGAAATAAGTGATAGTGAGCAATCTGTATAAGCCCAATTTATAAGGTCTATAAAAGGAAAAATACCTGCAGTATGGTCGCCGTGATAGTGAGTTATGAATAATGCTCGCACGTTGTGGTAGTCTTTATCTGCTCTTAAAAGCTCGTCCGCAATAGCACAACCACCGTCTATTAAGTAAATAGCATCACCGCATTCAACCATAGTTGAAACATATTTACTGCCTGCTTTTTCAATACAACCGCCTGAGCCTAAAAACGTTATTTTCATAAGCCTGTAGCCTCCCCGTTTTTGATTTCTACAACATCGCCATCAGCCACTACTTTTACCGGGTAGGAAAGCCTTGTTGCCATATCGTTAATTAGTGGAACTTTTTCCGCCACCGGATGCAAGTGGGTAATCGCAAGCCCTTTAACTTTAGAATTAGCATAATACTTTTCAATATGTTCGGGGTAAAAATGCGCCATTTCGCAAATAAAAAGGTCGTGGGGATTGTAGGCTTCTTGAGGATAGTCATTACTGCGCAATTTATAAGAAAGGTCGCCCGAGAAAAGCACCGAAGCGCCACCGTCACAAAGTTCTTTTATAACTATTCCGTAAGCAGGGTCGCCCGTTGTATCTAAATGCATGGTTGGGAAGTAGGTTACACTTATGTTTTCATCGCGATAAATTTCACCGCTCTTGGCAAGGCGAAAGTCAACACTTGGTGTAGGGTTTTCGCCATTTTGACAGTAAAAGGTTGCCGAAAGGTATTGGCGGTAGGCATCAATCATTTCTTGCGACGTGAACCAAATTTGAAAATTCAAATCAGGACTCCGCCAAGCAAGAGTAGAAATACCCGAAGGGATACCGCCGGTATGGTCACTGTGGGGGTGGGTTGTGAAAACTGCGCGAAGGCGGTAAGAATCCTTGTTGTAATCGCGCATTGCATCTGCAAAAGACGTGCCCGAATCAACAAAATAAATACCACATCCTGCTTCTATCATATAGCAAGAGCAGTAGCGGTCTTTTTGGGGAAGCCCGTGACTTGTTCCAACAAAGGTAATCTTCATTTTAGCCACTTCCTTTTGAAGTTTAATATACTTACATTATACAAAAAATAATAACAATATCAAGATATAATTTGCTACAAAACTTATTGTGTTGCAAAGAAATAATAATAATGATAAAATATTTTTAGAAAATTTTATTTTTTTGCAATAAAACAGCAATTTAGTGCATTGTTATTTTAAGAGGGGTGGAGAATAAATTGCTTTTTTTAATGGTTATGTATGAAAATTTACAGGAAGAAAAGTCTGAAACTTTGGAAGAACTGCTTTCTTTAATTTCACAAGGCGACCAAGATGCTTTTCGTGTGTTTTACGAAAAAACAAAAACGGCGGTTTACGGTTTTGCGCTTTCATTACTTAAAAACACACATGATGCAGAAGATATTATGCAAAGCACCTACGTTAATATTTATCGCGCAGCAGCGAGCTACGAAACTTTTGGTAAGCCTATGGCTTGGGTAATTACAATTACTAAGAATTTATGCCTTGAAAAAATGCGTAAATCAAAGCACGAAGAGGCATTACCCGAATTTAGCGATTACAGTGTTAGATTTTCGAAAGAAATGAACGTAGACGATAAACTTTTAATTGAAAGTTGTCTTAATTTGTTAAAACTAAATGAACGGAAAATTGTGGTTTTACATATAGTTGCAGGACTTAAGCACCGAGAAATAGCGGAATTACTTAATATGCCTTTGGGCACGGTGCTTGCGAGTTACCAAAGGGCACTTATGAAAACTAAAAAGTTTTTACAAGGAGGCGAGTACGGTGACCAATAAAGAAATAGAACAAAAATATAGCAAAGCCTTTTCGCACGCAGTTCCCGATGTTTTTGATGCAATTTTAAAGGAATGTAATAATCCTACTTGCGAAAAAACGGTTATTGTTCCCATGAACATCCCCAAAAAGCCAATGTGGCAAAAAATGATAAGCGTTGCCGCTGCCATAGTAATAATTTTAACAGCGGGCTTTGTGGGCAGCAAAATTACAAGCAATAACGCGGTAAAGGTAAAACCCGAAACGGTGGATTCTATAGTGAGTTTGGATGTAAACCCAAGTATTGAATTGCTTATAAACGATAATGAAAGAATTATTGAAGCTAAAGCACTTAATGACGATGCAAAAACCGTTATAGGCGATATGGATTTTAGCGGCAGCAATTTGTCGCTTGCGGTAAATGCAATAATCGGCTCTATGGTTCGTAATGGATATATAGACGAGTTGTCCAACGCTATTCTTATAAGTGTTGACAGCGATAATGAAAAGCAGGGCACAAAGCTTCAGAAAAAGCTTGAAAAGGAAGTTAATAAGATTTTGAGCATTGAAGGTTTTAAGGGTCAAGTTATAAGCCAAACTGTTAAAAAGGATGAAAAACTTTCAAAATTAGCAGAAGAATACGGTATTACAAACGGTAAAGCTCAGCTTATACAGCAAATAATTGATAAGGAGCCCAAATACAGCTTTACAGAGTTGGCATCCCTTTCAATCCACCAGTTAAATCAAATCGCTTCGGGCGAAAAGGTGGAAATTAGTTATAATAGTCACTCCGAAAAAGAGCGTATCGGTAAAGCTAAAGCCAAAAAAATCGCATTAGGTGCAGCGGGGCTTGAAGACACCCAAATATATAACTATAAATGTGAATTAAACGATGAAAGCAAAGCTTTAGTTTACGTTGTAAAATTTGATACTCTTGACGATCCATATTCATATACGATTGATGCTTATAGCGGAGAAATTACGGATTCCCGTAAAGACACGGGAACATATTTTGGACGTGAAAAAGCAAAGGCATTAGCGCTTGAAGCCGTAGGCGCAACAGAAAACGAAATAACCAACTTAAAATATTCGCTTGACAACTATAACTATGGTATAATATTTAAATTAGGTCTTGTTAAATATATAGTAGAGATTGATAAGCATACGGGAGAAGTTGTTTCTATTAGCCCTAAAATTCCAAAGGACAATATAACACAGGGTTACATAAGTGAAAGCGACGTAAAGAAAATAATACTTGAAGAGATTGACCTTACCGAAGATGAACTTATAGATTATAAATGTGTACTTACTAAAAACGGCAAACTGCCTGTTTTTGAGGTGACATTTAAATATGCGACAACTTATGTTTATCGTGAAGGTGTGGTTGATAGCATCTATTTAATAGCCGCAACTACGGGTGAAATAGTTGGTAATAATGGTGAATTTATTGAACAGCAAACAACTATCGAAAGTAGTAAATCTGAGAGCGGAACTACCGATTCTAATGTTGCAAGCAGTTCGCAGCCTGCAAGCTCGCAAGCTATTGGTTCCGCTGGAACGGTAACAAGTGATTAATATAGCAAAACTCTTTTGGTGTTGACTTTGCCAAAAGAGTTTTTTATAATATATAGTATAATTTTATGTTGGAGATGTTTTTGTGAAAACGTTGTTTTTTGGTGATTTATCGCCCACGTTCATTACAAATCCTTTGTTCGAAAAGGGCGATATTGAAACCCTTTTTACCGATACGGTTTCGCTTTTTAAGGGCAACGACGTCAATTTTATAAATCTTGAGTGCGCCTTGACTAAAAGTGAAAACGAAATAGAGAAATTTGGTCCTTGTTTAAAGGCTCATCCTAATACGGCGAAGGTTTTAAAGGATATAGGGGTTAATTATTGCTCTGTATCGAATAATCACTTTTTTGATTTTGGTAAAGAAGGCGCGCAGGATACCTTTAAATACCTTGACGAAGTTGGCATTATTCCTACGGGTTTTGGCGAAAATTACGAAGATTCACGTAAGGATTTAAAAATAGAAAAACATGGTGAAAAAATTGCTATAATAGCGGTTTGCGAGCACGAATATTCGTATGCACTTGATGACCGCATGGGTTGCCGACCAATATGTCCGTTTGATACACTTGAAGATATTCGCAAAGCAAAACTAAACGCTGACCGAGTAATAGTTATCTATCACGGCGGTAAAGAACATTGCCGTTACCCGTCACCCCGCCTTTTAAAGCAAAGTCGTGCTATGATTAAAAGCGGCGCCGATGTTGTACTTTGTCAGCATAGCCATTGTATAGGCTGTTACGAAAAGTATGAAGGTGGGCATATACTTTACGGGCAAGGTAATTTTCATTTTGTAAAGATAGTTGAATATGCTAAAGAAACTTGGGGCACCTTGCTTGCGGTAAAGTACGATACAAAAACCAATAATATTGAGTTTGTTCCGATTTACAACACCCAAAACGGAATAGCCCTTGTAAAAGGCGAAGAAGCTAAGAAAATTATGTCACAATTTGAAGCGCGTAACATAGAACTTCAAAACGGCGAATGGAAAAAAGGTTGGAACGATTTTTGCAACAGCAAAAAGAACGATTATTTAGAAGTTATACGCGCGGCGTGTTTGCCGGATTCGCAACCGCGTGAAAACCATATGTTTGCGCATTATCTTGATTGCGAAGCGCATACTGACGTATGGCGCGAGCTTTTTCCAACATATAACCAAACAAACGAGAAATAAAAAAGAACCATCTTAAGGGGCGTACAATTGAGGACAGTTCTAAAATTTGTTCTCATCGCCCGATGTATTGCATCACAGGCTGCAATTAGTTGTGAGAGAGTTTAAGGGTTTTAGGTTCTCATAACAAGCGATATTTGGCGCCCAAATGTCCTGCTTGTCACGGTATACGACAAAATTAAAAGCTGTGTGGAATTTCCACACAGCTTTTTTACTGTCCTTAAGAGTACTACCCTTAATATGGTTCTATTTTTATTTTGTTCTTATTTATCGTGCTTTTTAAAGCCTTTACGATTGTCGCGGCGGGGCTTGCGAGGTACTTCTTCGTCTGCACCGTCTTCAACAACTGCGCCGTTTACTTCAACTAATGCATCTCTGCGAGAAAGGTTTATTCTGCCTTGGTCATCAATTTCGGTTACCTTAACGATTACTTGGTCGCCAACTGCAACAACGTCTTCAACCTTTTCTACACGCTTAACGTCAAGCTTAGAAATATGAACTAAGCCTTCCTTACCGGGAGCAATTTCAACAAATGCGCCGAAGGTCATAAGTCTTGTTACCTTACCGCTGTAGATAGCACCGATTTCGGGGTCGTTAGCGATAAGCTCAACAATAGCAACAGCTTGTTTAGCTTTTTCAATATCAAGACCTGATACGAATACTCTACCGTCTTCTTCAATGTTGATGGTACATTCGCATTGTTCTTGAATAGACTGAATAACCTTACCTTGCTTACCAATAACGTCACCAATTTTTTCGGGATTGATAGCGGTTGTAAGCATCTTAGGTGCATAAGGTGATAATTCTGCACGGTATTCAGGGATGCACTTAAGCATAATATCGTCAAGAATATACATTCTAGCCTTATTTGTCTTAGCAAAAGCTTCTTTTACGATTTCGGGGGTAAGACCGTGTACCTTTAAGTCCATTTGAATAGCGGTAATACCCTTATGAGTACCTGCTACCTTAAAGTCCATATCGCCGTAGAAGTCTTCAAGACCTTGAATGTCTACCATAGTCATAAAGTCGCCGTAAACGCCTTCGTCACCTGTGATAAGACCGCAAGAAATACCAGCAACAGGAGCTTTAATCGGAACACCTGCAGCCATCAATGCTAAGGTAGAACCGCAGATAGAAGCCTGTGAAGTAGAACCGTTAGAAGAAAGAACTTCTGATACTACACGGATTGCATATGGGAAATCGTCAACACTTGGAATAACGGGAACCAAAGCCTTTTCAGCTAATGCACCGTGACCGATTTCACGTCTGCCGGGGCCACGTGAGGGCTTGGTTTCGCCAACTGAGTAGGATGGGAAGTTGTAGTGGTGAATATATCTCTTAGAAACTTCTTCATCAAGACCGTCAAGCTTTTGAGCCTCGCTTATGGGAGCTAAGGTTGCAATAGATAATACCTGAGTTTGTCCACGAGTGAACATACCGCTACCGTGTACACGGGGAAGTAAATCAACCTGTGCATTAAGTGGACGGATTTCATCAATGCCACGTCCGTCAACACGCTTCTTCTCGTCTTTAAGCCAAGCGCGAACAACATGCTTTTGAACGAGATACATAATCTCGTCTAATTTTGCTTCGTTGCCTTCGAACTTTTCGTCAAACTTTTCGTGAACAGCTGCATAAATAGGAAGTAAAGCGGCGTCACGTACTAACTTATCGTCGGTATCAAGCGCTTTTTTAACATCTTCAATGCAGAATTCTTCGATTTCTGCCAAAACTTCGGGGTCTGGGTCGTTAGATTCGAAGGTGAATTTTTCTTTACCGATTTCTGCAACAATGCCGTTGATAAACTTAACAACTTCTTTATTAACTTCGTGACCTGCCATAATGCAGTCGAACATTAAGTCGTCAGGAATTTCGTTACCGCCTGCTTCAATCATAGCGATTAAGTCTTCAGTAGAAGAAACGGTTAAAGTAAGGTCGGTTTTTTCTCTTTGCTCGAGTGTAGGGTTGATAACGATTTCACCATCAACAAGACCTACCATAACGCTTGAAATAGGACCGGCCCACGGAACGTCAGAAATAGCGATTGCAGCAGATACACCGATAGCAGCAGCAACTTCGGGTGAGCAGTCAGGGTCAACCGACATAACGGTAGCTACAACCGAGCAGTCGTTACGCATATCCTTAGGGAATAAAGGACGAATAGGACGGTCAATACAACGTGAAGCGAGTATTGCCTTATCCGAAGCTTTACCTTCTCTGCGAGTGAAGGAACCGGGGATGCGGCCTACTGCATACATTTTTTCTTCATAGTCAACAGAAAGTGGGAAAAAGTCAACCCCTTCGCGTGGCTTTGAAGATGCGGTTACTGTACAAAGTACACTTGTGTCGCCGTATTTTGCCATAACAGCGGTATTTGCGAGACCTGCCATCATACCTGTTTCAAGCTTTAACGGGCGGCCTGCAAGGGTGGTTTCATAAACCTTGTAGTTTTCGAACATACTAAAATCTCCTTTTTTATTATTATAAGTTGAGATTCTCGGTTAGCAATAAATCCAATACCTATTTAGTGAGTCTTTGCAATATTTGCGGCAAGATTACCACGCTACGCTCGCAATGACTTTTTTATTTTACATAGACACTCGATTTACCGCTAAAGCACGAAAACCTCATTTTAAAACTAAACTAAAAAGTTCACAAGGCAGACCGCGTTGCCACAGTCTGCCTTATTTTGCGTAAATTACTTACGAAGACCGAGTCTCTTGATGATAGAACGGTATCTTTCGATGTCGTTCTTCATAAGGTAAGCTAAAAGGTTTCTTCTATGACCTACCATTTTGAGAAGACCGCGGTAAGAATGCTTATCCTTCGGATGATCCTTAAGGTGAGCATTAAGTTCATTGATTCTTGTAGTAAGAAGAGCAATTTGAACTTCAGGCGAACCGGTGTCGCCTTCGTGGGTGGCATATTCAGCCATAACCTGATTCTTAACGTCTTTAGTCATCACTTTCACTCCTTTTTTAAATTTACCCTGCGTAAACCAAGCAATAGGTCAAAGTGATTCCCAAAGGGCAGACACCTAAAGCATAGTATACGTAAGCCAAAGTATTATATCACAACGTATTTGAAAAGTAAAGACTTTTTTTAATTTTCTGCATTTTTGCGCTCTATTATGTAAATTATAAGATTATTTTATAATAAAATACAGGTAAAATTAAAAAATATATTGTTTTATCTAGCAATAAGTGGTAAAATAAACTGTAATACTATGAAAATTTTTAGGTAGTTATTTGGATTGCTAAAGGCCTATTTTTACCGAAAGGATGTGAGCAGATTGCAAATATTGGCAAAGGCAACGGTTTTAGGTTTAAGAGTAGTGTATTTCTTTTTTAAGCTCTTTATAAAACCACGTAAAAAAATCACCTTTTTAAGCCGACAAAGCAACACCCCATCGGTTGATTTTGAGCTTTTGGCAAAAGCAATCAGCCAAGCTGATTCTCAAATAGAAGTTAAAATGCTCGCAAAGAAAATTCCTGCAGGAATAATAGGCAAAGTGGGTTATGGTTTTCATATACTTGAGCAGATGTATCATATAGCATCTTCAAAAGTGATTATTGTAGATGGCTACTCTATAGCGGTTTGTGTATTAAACCATAAACCGGGGCAAAAAATAGTCCAACTGTGGCATGCACTTAACATAGTTAAAAAATTTGGTTACTCGGCGCTTGATAAGCCTTGGGGACACAGCACAGCCACCGCAAAGGCCATGTGCATGCACCGCAATTACGATTATATTATTGCATGCAGTGAAAAATCGGCTGAGGTATTGGCCCGAAACTTTAATTCGCCGGTTGAAAAAACGGTACTGTTACCGTTACCGCGAATTGATTATATTTTAAACTCGCCGCAAAAGTATGAAGAAATTAAGGCGGTTTACCCTAATATATTCGAAAAACCGATTTTGCTTTATGCGCCAACCTTTAGGGGTGAAAAAGTAAATCTTTCTAAGCTACAGAATATTGTTGATTTAGAAAAATACAACGTTGTTGTAAAGCTTCATCCTGCGGACAAGCGTGGACTTGATGAGGAAGTTCACGACAAAATACTTTGCGATAGCGAATTTTCTTCTTTCGAATGGATGAAGGTTAGTGAAAGCGTAATTACCGATTATTCGGGTATGGGCTTTGAAGCAATGCTTTTAGGTAAAAAGGTTTACTATTATCTATACGATTACGAAGATTACAGCGCTAAAAACGGGTTAGAGCTTGATTTGTTTTCTGAAGATATTGCGCCGTTTGTTACAAAGGATGCAAATGAACTTTGTGAAACGTTGAAAAAAGATTACGATTTTTCACTTCTGGAGCGTTACGTAGAAAAGTACTTAAGTGTTGGTACGGAAAACTGCGCAAACAGGCTTTCAGAATTTGTTATAAGTCTTTTAAAGGAGTAAGGGTATGGACCAGAATAAAATATTAGAGGAAATACATCTTCTTCAAAAATTAGAGCTTGCCATTTTAAAGGATGTTGCAGCCGTTTGTAAAAAACATAATATTAAGTTTTTCTTAGGCGAAGGTACCCTTTTAGGCGCTATTAGGCATAAGGGTTTTAT
>JBGVDY010000304.1:0-7464 GCA_045119585.1 Acutalibacteraceae bacterium
ATCATTTTGCAGGCACCCTTTGTTGAAGATATGAAAAAAGTAACCGCTAATAAGTACAGCCTCGGCTGGGACGAGCGTAACAGCGGTAATATCAGCAATATGTTAGATGAAAACGAAGTAGCTGAATATCTTGATTTAAACAACGTTGTTCGTACAATCCCCATTGGTTTTGACGCAACCGAGCTTATTGGTAAAATCTTTATTGTTACAGGTACAGGTAAATACTTTAAGAATATTGAATTTGACCCTGCAAACAATTTAGGTATTATCCGTATAGCTAAGGACGGCACCACTGCTGAACTTTTATGGGGCTATGAAGACGGCGGTAAATTTACAAGCGAATTACCTGCTCACCTTATGAGCCATATTGTTCGTTTAAGAAAAGACCCCGAGAATAGAGTTATTCTTCATACCCACCCAACCAATACTCTTGCTATGACACATGTTCACGCGCTTGATGATAAACAGTTCACTCACACAATTTGGGAAATGTGTACTGAATGTATTGTAGTTTTCCCTGATGGTATTGGCGTACTTCCTTGGATGGTTTGCGGCAATAATGAAATTGGTATTGCTACCGCTAAAAAAATGGAAGAATACCGCATCGTAGTTTGGGGACTTCACGGTATCTATGGCGCAGGTAAGAATATTGATGAAGCTTTCGGTCTTGTTGAAACAGTTGAAAAAGCAGCAGAGCTTTATATGCTTATTGCAGGCCTTCCACATGTAAATACTATCCGCGATTTCGAACTTAAAGCTGTAGCAGACGCTTTTGGTCTTGAATATAGAAAAGATTTTCTTGATCTATAATTATAATAGTTGCAATTAGTTGACATTCTGTTAAAAGAGTGTTAAAATAATAACAAATATAAAAATTGAAAGGTGTGTCCTAACAATGAATAAGTTTATGTTAAACGAAACCTCTTACCACGGCGCAGGAGCTATTACTGCAATTCCCGATGAAATTAAGAATCGTGGATTTAAGAAAGCTTTTGTTACTTCTGACCCTGACCTTGTAAAGTTTGGTATTGTTAAAAAGGTTACCGATTTACTTGATAATGCAAATATCGAGTATGCTCTTTATACCGATATTAAGGCTAACCCAACAATCGAAAACGTACAACACGGTGTTGAAGAATTCAAGGCTTGCGGTGCTGACTGTATCGTTGCTATCGGTGGCGGTAGTGCTATGGATACTTCAAAAGCTATTGGTATTATTATTACCAACCCCGAATTTGCTGACGTTCGTTCTTTAGAGGGCGTTGCTCCTACTAAGAATCCGTGCGTTCCGATTATCGCTGTTCCTACAACCGCAGGTACCGCAGCTGAAGTTACTATCAACTACGTTATTACCGACGTTGAAAAGAAACGTAAGTTCGTTTGCGTTGATGGTCACGACATTCCTGTTGTTGCAGTTGTTGACCCTGATATGATGAACTCTATGCCTGCTGCTTTAACTGCTGCTACAGGTATGGATGCTTTAACCCACGCTATTGAAGGTTATATTACTAAGGGCGCTTGGGAATTATCTGATATGTTCCACATTAAGGCTATCGAAATTATCGGCCGTTCACTTCGTGGCGCTGTTGCTAACACTGCTGAAGGTAGAGAAGGTATGGCTTTAGGTCAGTACGTTGCAGGTATGGGCTTCTCTAACGTAGGTCTCGGCGTTGACCATTCTATGGCTCATACACTTTCCGCTTACTATGATACTCCTCACGGTAAGGCTTGCGCTATCTTGCTTCCTACAATTATGGCTTACAATGCTGAATGCACAGGCGAAAAGTATAAAGATATCGCTATTGCTATGGGCGTTGAAGGCGTAGAAAAAATGACTCAGGAAGAATATCGCAAGGCAGCTGTAGACGCTGTTCGTAAGCTTGCTGAAGACGTTGGTATTCCTACAACCTTAAAGGGTATTGTTAAGGAAGAAGATATCGATGCATTGGCTCAAGATGCTTATAACGATGCTTGCCGTCCTGGTAACCCGAAGGATGTTTCCTTAGAAGATATTAAGGAACTTTTCAAAAGCCTTATGTAATTAAAAAACATAAAAACGCCGTCATTTTATGATGGCGTTTTTTCTTTACAAATATAATACATTTATGGTATAGTAAGATTAAGAAGAAAATTTTAAGGAGAAATTTTTATGGAAAAGTATGCTTGGAAAGCAACCGTTATAGAAGGTAAGCTTGAGGAATATATTAAGCGTCACGATGAAATTTGGGATGAAATGAAAGATGTTTTGGAAAAAGCAGGTATTGTGAATTATACAATTTGGAACGTTGGTAGCGAGCTTTTTGGTTATTACGAATGCGAAAAGGGTGTTGAATATGCTGCAAAGGTTCAAAACGAGTCAGAAGTAGTTGACCGTTGGAATGAATATATGAAAGACGTTATGGTAATGGAGTTAGACCCTGTTACAGGCGCACAACCGTTACTTAAAAAGGTATTTTCATTTAAAGAAAACTAAAATTTAGCGCATACTAAAGTATAAGGTGATCAAATGAAAATAAAGTTAAATCCTGATAAGGAAGTTGTTAATGCTATTAAAGAAGGTTTAAAGAAAAAGGGTGGTTATTGCCCTTGCAGGCTTGAAAAAACCGAAGATAATAAATGTATGTGTAAGGAATTCAGGGATCAAATTGCCGATCCGGAATTTGAAGGTTTTTGCCACTGTATGTTATATTATAAAGAGAAAGGTTAGACGAAACAATCCTGTTTCGCCGCAAAATCTTTGATTTTGCGACAAATTTTCACTAAAAATTTGTCCTTTCCCTTTGCAATGAGTGTCGTGCAAAATTAAATATGAAAATTTAATTTTGCCAAAGCCACTTAATAAGTGGCTTGTCGAAACGATTTCAGAACGTTTCGACTAACTACAATTATTATAAAGAAAAGGAAGATTAAAATGGCAATAATTACAATTTCAACCGATAACTTCGAACAAGAAGTTATGAATAGCGAAAAAACAGTTTTGCTTGATTTTTATGCCGATTGGTGTATGCCTTGTAAAATGGTAGGACCTATTTTGGCAGAAATCGCAGAAGAAAGAAGCGAAATAAAGGTTGGCAAAATTAATGTAGACTCAGAGCCCGAATTGGCCGCTGCTTTTTCGGTATCAAGTATACCAATGCTCGCTGTAATGAAAAATGGAAAGATTGCTAACGTCGCTGTAGGTCTTAGACCTAAGGATGAAATTTTAGCAATGTTGTAATATTATTGATATTCAAAAAACACAGAGAAATCTCTGTGTTTTTTATATTGAAATAATAGGAAATTTTTATATTGAAATATTAGGAAATAAATGCTATAATAACACTGTAAACGGGGATGGCACCCATAATAAAAAACAGCTTTACAAAACTTAATATTTGCAGCAAAGGGGATGATACCCATCGAAAAAAACATTATTGTTGTAGATGAAAATGGAAAAGAATATGAGGCTACCTACCCAAAACGGGCTAAGGGTTTAGTCAAAACCGGCAGGGCACGCTTCATAAATGAAAACACAATATGCCTTGCGTGTCCGCCAAAAAATGAATTGGAGGACAATAAAATGTCAGAAAATAAAGTGCAAAATAACAACAATAAACCACAAACCCCCGCTATACCCGAAAAACCAACCAAATATACTATTGATTACATTCTTTTGATGCTTGAAAATATTTCTAAAGACCAAGCGCACCTAACCGCCGCTTTGGAAAAATTAAGCAAGCTGGAATCAAAGGGTCCCGGGGACGTTGGCACTGCAGACCTTGCTGACGCTATTGCTCACGTTGTGGATTCGAGAGAAGAAACAAACCGAAAACTTATCACATTTTATGAAAAAATGTATGACGATTTAAGGGCTACACAACCTATGAGTGAGCAAAAGTTTGATTTGATCAGTTTGGCTATAGGTGATTTAAGCGAAGGCTTAACACCTGTTGAAACCAAAGAAGCTCTAAATGATGTTTTAAAAATCATAGCTGAGTCTTAAACAAAAAGCACCATCCCAAAGGGAGACACTTCGTAAGGAAGTTGTCTCCCTTTTTCTGTGTAAATGAAAACGACACTTTTGATTTGAAAGTGTCATAGTGGGTTACGCACTTTCAAAAAGTGCGTAACGAAAATATATACCTAAAAAGCAACCTATCTCAAAGATTAGAAATAAAGATTCTATAAGAATCCTTATAACTCATGAAGATTGTAAGAAATATTGAAAATCAAGCATTGATATGTTATAATAAAATACAGAAATCGACTTTTTCTACAAAGGGGATAAACAAAAATGTGGTTTGAGAATTACAAGGCAAAAAAATGGACACAAAAAACCATTTGCCTAAATATGAAAACGACAAAACCCATTGACTGCGAACAATACATTCACGGTTTAGATAAGACTGCATTAGTGGCATTAAAAAAGATTCCTTTGCTTGACACCATATGCGCTAAACTCTTATCTATTATGAACGACAAGCAAAACACCATTATCAATATGTCAACCAAGATACACATAACCGAAAAACAACTACCGAAAATTCACTTAATGGTTGAAAGTATCTGCAAAAAAATTGGCATTGATATGCCCGAACTGTATCTCGAATTAAACAGAGAGCCTAATGCTTATACGTACGGATCAGAAAAGTTTACCATTGTAATTCATTCGGGTTTGATTGAGTGTTTGCAAGACGATGAATTATATGCCGTTTTAGCACACGAGTGCGGTCATATCGCCTGTAAACACGGTCTATACCACACCATAGGCGGTATGGTATTAAGCGGCGGTGTAATCGGTCTAAATGAACTTTCAAACTATCTTAACGCAAAAGGAGTAGTAGGTGCCATTGCAGGAAATGTTGTTTCTGCCGTTGATAGTGCCTTGGAATTAGCATTTTTCCATTGGTTTAGGTGTAGCGAACTTTCCGCAGATAGAGTTGCAATTATTTGTTGTGGTAGTGCCGATCCCGTTATAGAAACAATGATGCGACTTGCGGGTGGAACGACCCATATTGATTCTGAAATCAACAAAGATTTATTTATTGCACAAGCAGCCGATTATCAACAAAGTATGGAAAAAAATGTTATAAACAAAGGTTTAGAATTTTTACTAACCAAAAACGATACACACCCTCTCCTTGCAGTAAGAGCATATGAGGCTCAAAAATTTGCGAGTTCCGATGAGTTCAAAAAGATAGCAAAATCATAAAAATACATATCCATACACAAAAAGGACTATGACATTTTTGGTATCATAGTCCTTCTTCATTTTGTCTGTGACAAATACAACTGTAGCACCTTCCTTACGGAGGGTGCCCCAAAGGATGGTGTTTTCATACCATAAACAATTTTATTCCAAATAAAATGATTATTGGCGGTGAATTTCACAACGATAATGGACATTTGCCACAACACGAAGGAAGAATTTAGTACGAAGCTGATATTAATTACAAAAGCGGAAAAAGAAATACACAACGAATCTTATGGTCAAATGACGGTTTAATTTTTGTGACTTATGACCATTATGAAACATTTTTCGAAGTTGTATAGGAGAGTTAATAATGAAAATAATTGAATTAGATTTCAGCGGTTGCAAATATTTATATGATTTGCACGAAAAAATAAAAGTTGCATTTGATTTTCCTGAATGGTACGGAAAAAATTGGAGTGCCTTTTGGGATTTGCTTTGGAGCGAGTGTGATGCAGAAAAGGTTATAATCAAGGGTGAAAATCAATTGCCCGACGAATTAAAAGTGTTCTTACCTAAGATACACGAAATTTTAGAAAGAAACGTTAAATTCCATAAAGATATGTATTTACCTGATTTCACTTATGAAATCATCGATTGAACCACAATCAAAACTTAAAAAACACCATCCCAAAAGGATGGTGTTTTCCATTGATATATAAATTTACAAATATTTTATTGCATACGTCTGCGGCTTATGCGGAGTCGGTCGATAAGCCGAGTTCTGTCGTGGACGGTCATCTATCTCGACGGGAGATTGCTCTCACCGCTCAAGCCGCTTTTCGTAGCACATCGGGCAAATGTATAGCTACACTTAGCGTTGCTCCAAATAGGGTTTACAGGGTTTCGACGTTCCCGTGAAACCGGTGAGCTCTTACCTCGCCTTTCCACCCTTACCTGTAGGCACGGCATAAGCCGATTCAAAGTCTTGCGACAAAGCCACAGGCGGTATATCTCTGTTGCACTTTCCCTAAGGTCACCCTCGGCGGCCGTTAGCCGCTATTCTGCCCTGCGGGGCTCGGACTTTCCTCAGATATTTCTATCCGCAACCGTCTAACCGACTCCAAAAATCATTTTACCACATTATACCCATTGTGTCAAAACCTATTTTATTACATAAAATATTAGTGTTTGGAGGGTATTTTATGAAAAATTGTGATTTAAAATATTTTTTAGCCGCAAATTCGTGTGAAGGCTTTGTGAGTTTTTTCGGTGACAGTTATAATGCAAAGGAAAATTGGCGTTGCTACATTATTAAAGGCGGTCCCGGCACCGGTAAATCATCTTTTATGAAAATAGTGGCAAGATATGCCGAAAGTAAAAACGAAAAATATATTTTATGTCCATGTAGTTCTGACCCGCAGTCACTCGATGCAGTAATTTTACCTGATAAAAAAATCGTGATTTTAGACGGCACTAGTCCACATACTTTAGACCCCATATATCCTGCCGCTTGCGAAGAAATACTTAACTTCGGTCAGTTTTGGGACAGCGGTAAAATTACAGATAAAAACGAAATACTAAACATTACCGACCAAAATAAAGCGCTACACAAAAGCGTCTCCAAGTACTTAAATGCCGCAGGACAGATTATGCTTGATAGCTATAAAATTGCGCTATCTTATACCAAAAAAGCGGAAATAAAATCCTTTACCGAAAAAATAATAAAAAAACACATCCCTAAAAAAAGCGGTACGCCTTACGAATGGGTGCGTTTTATTGAAGGTATCACTCCCGAAGGTATTATATCCTACCCCGAAACCATAACTAAACAATGTGAAAACGTAATTGTTATTTCGGATAAATACCGTGCTTGTTCAAATATCTTTATGAATGAAATTAGGAACTATTGTCTTATTAATGGTTATGAGATTGTAACACTTAAAAATCCGTTCTTGCCATCGGTTATTATAGACCATATTATAATTCCTGAGTTAAGCCTTTCTTTTGTAACCGAAGACAATAGTATTTCATTTGAAACACCTGCTCGGCGTATTCATTCACGACGTTTCACAAGTAATAAACTGCTTCATAATTCGGCCTGTCATCTAAAGCTTAACCGAAAGGTTATAAAAAGCCTTTTATCAACTGCAGTAAATAAGTTACAAGAAGCAAAAGCGGTGCACGACGAGTTAGAAAAACATTATATAAACATTATGAACTATAGCGAGTTAGAAGATTTTGAAAATAACTTTTGCAAAACGCTATTTTAAAAGCTATCTCGGTTTTTGCGG
>JBGVDY010000305.1:0-4397 GCA_045119585.1 Acutalibacteraceae bacterium
TCCTCAATTTCCTCATTACCGCCATACATTGACTGATTACCTGGGAAAATTCCTTCTTCCATACCTACTAAAAATACGTTTGGAAATTCAAGACCTTTTGCGGAATGAATTGTCATCATAACAACTTTATCGCTTTCGCTATCGAAAGAATCTATATCACTGATAAGAGAAATTTGCTCCAAAAATTCAGAAAGTGTAGGTTCTACTGTTTCAAACTCATACTGAGCAATATTGGAGGCTAGTTCCTTCACGTTTTCAAGTCTGTCCTTACCCTCTTGTCCATCGTTTTCAAGATAAGACTCATAACCTGTTACTTCTAAAAGTTTAGTAAATAAATCACTAATTGAATTTTCTTCAGCAAAATCAATAAGCGCTTCAATCATACCGCAAAAATCTCTAAGTTTTACAGCCGCACGTGACAAAGCAGCAAATTCATCCGCACGGGATAAAACTTCAAACATACTAACGCCTAATTCTCTTGCAATTTCTGCAGCGTGATTAAGAGTAGTATCACCTATTCCACGCTTTGGCTCATTAATAATTCTACGAAGTCTTACGTCATCTTTAGGATTATTCACAAGATGCAAATAAGAAATAACATCTTTAATTTCTTTACGGTCATAGAATCGCATTCCGCCAACAATTTTGTAAGGAATACCCGAACGGATGAAGGTATTTTCCAAAGTATTAGATTGCGCATTCATTCGGTAAAGTATTGCATTATCAGAATATCTTCCGCCTTTTGAAACATAATCTAATACGATATCTGCCACGTAGCGTGCTTCTGTACGCTCATCTTCAGCAGTATAAACAGTAATCTTCTCACCGTCGCCGTTATTTGTCCATAAAGTTTTTCCCTTACGGCCACGGTTATTCTCAATTACTTTATTAGCGGCATTAAGAATATTAGAGGTTGAACGATAATTTTGCTCAAGTCTAATAACTTTAGCACCCCTATAATCATCTTCAAAATTGAGTATATTTTCAATCGTAGCGCCACGAAAACGGTAAATACTTTGGTCGTCATCACCCACAACACAAAGGTTGTTATATGCACTTGACAAAAGACTTACAAGCACATACTGAGCGTGGTTAGTATCCTGATACTCGTCAACGCAAACGTAACGGAATTTATTGGTATAATAATCAAGAACGTCCTTGTTTTCTTTTAAAAGTCGAACCGTATTAACAATCATATCATCAAAATCCATTGCATCGGCTTTAAAAAGACGTTCTTGATACAATTTATATAGCATTGCTACCGTTTTAAGCCTGAAATCATTAGCGTTAGTTGCTTCAAATTCCTCAGGTGAAATTAGACTATCTTTAGCATGCGAAATAGCAGATAAAACGTATTTATGAGGTACAAATTTATCGTCAATATTGTTTTGCTTCATTATTTCTTTTAAAAGTCGACGTTGATCATCGGTATCATAAACCGTAAAATGTGATGTATAGCCTAATAATTCAGCATTACGGCGCAAAATTTTACCGCAAATAGAGTGAAAAGTACCTGCCCAAATATCGTTTGCATCTTCACCTAATTTATCGGCAATACGTTCTTTCAACTCACCCGCTGCTTTATTGGTAAAGGTTATAGCAAGTATCTGCCAAGGTTTTACCTGATAATCACCGAAAATACCATCCGGCACATAATCAATTGTACCATTTATAAAGTCAATACCTTTTTGTAAATCTTCCTGTGAATAATTTGGCATATATGTACTTTGATAACCATTACCAAATTTAACAAGGTTAAGAATTCGATTTACAAGAACGGTTGTCTTTCCGCTACCGGCACCTGCAAGAACCAAAACAGGACCGTTTACTGTTGTAACGGCCTCAAATTGTTTATCGTTCATTTTGTTAAAATATTTTTTTATAACTTCTTTTCTTAAACTTAAAAAATCCATAAAATCCTTTACTCAATAGAAATAGGCGTCGAAAGACGCCTATTATTGTTTTATTTTTTGTAAATAAACTTATCAATTTGCTTTAAAAAAGTAAATCCGGATTTAGTATCAGCCTCCATTGAAACAGGCCTGGTTAAATCTAAACCGAAAACCGACATTATTGACTTACCATCTACAATAATATCGCCCGATTTTAAATAAATTGAAAAATCCTTTGTATTAGCTATATCAACAAATTCTCGTACAAGATCGATAGTATCGAGAAGCAGCGTAGCAGAAATCATAGCTTATCTCCCAACAAATATTTGTTAAGAATATAATACTATTTTTTATTGCAAATGTCAATAAATTTAAAAATAATACTCATTTCCATCATCTGCAATACCTACAGGATACGGCAAATCTTGGCAAAGCTTTAACAAATGTGCCTTACCCATACAACCATCCCAACAATTAAGTATATGTACAAAAAGCAATCGGTCAAGCTGTGCTTTTTGTAAAATAGGCATTGCAGTTTGAGGTTTATAGTGGGTTGCTTCACAAAGGCAAAGGTCATACTTTTCACTTTCGGCTTCTTTCGGGAAATCAGAAAAATCACCCTTTAAATCACCTGTGTGTAAAATCTTCTTACCTTCAGCTTCAATATGATATGCAAAAGACGGAAAAGGATTTCTACCATGGTTTGCCCAAGCACCGTGTAACGTAGGGATAGCTTTAACCTTCATTACACCGTCATCATAGAAAAAGCCTTCCTTCACTACGTGGAAAGTAATTAAATCAGGGTTAATTTCCTTTTGCATTGCTTTAAGCCAAGATGTAAGTTCTTCTATTCTTTCGCCCGATAAATAAACGTCGGTGTGTTGACCTTCTTTTGGCCATCTGGTAATAGCACAAAGAAGCAATGGTAATCCCGCAACGTGGTCACAATGCATATGAGTAATAAAAATTGCTTTAATCTTGGTTAAATCTTTTCTAAGTCTTACTAAAGAAGCCGTAACAGGCTCACCTGCATCAAAAACGTATAAATTATCACCTGATTCATAAAGTGTAGATGAATTATAACGATTAACCATTTGGTCGCCATGGCTTGTACCTAAAGTAGTAATTACCATAAAAATTAACTCCTTTAATAAGTATATTTAATAAATTCATTATATATCAGCCTATTTGTAAAGTCAAGATTTGTACAAATAATATTAATAAAAGTATATAGAAGTTGACAATTCAACATGTTTGTGTTATTATTTAAAAGTTGAAATTACAACTTTGATATTTTAGAAGGAGAAAATATATGTTAGATAGATTCGAACGCTTTTCATTCGCAATATCTGAAATATCTCGATGTTGGCGAAAATTAGCATCTGATGAACTTGCAAAATATGGCTTAAAAAGCCCTCATGCAACATATCTCACTACATTATACAAATATCCTAATGGTATTACTGTACCTGAACTTTGTGATATTTGCGGTAAAGATAAATCTGATGCATCGCGTATGATAGCCATTCTTGAAGACAAAGGCCTTGCTTGCAAAAAGGATGTTGGCGGAAGTCTTTATCGCGGTCTTTGGTTATTAACTGATACAGGAAAAAAAGCTGCTGCTCAAGTATGCTCAAGAGCGAGCAAAGCTGTAGAATTAGCAGGCAAAGACTTAGATAATGATACAAGAGAGACTTTTTATAAAGCACTTGAATCTATTACTAATAATTTAACAGCGCTTAGCAAAGACGGCATTCCAAATGATTAAAGTTTCAATTAAATCTTAAAAACAGGAGAACTATTATGAAAAAAATAAAAATTGTTGCAGATACTTCTTGTGATTTATTTAAGCTAAACAATAGTCAATATGATTATGCACCGATGAAAATTATTACTAATGAAAAAGAGTTTATCGACAATGAATCCCTTAAAGTAGATGAAATGGTTGATTTTATGTACAATTATAAGGGTAAATCAAAATCATCCTGTCCTAACACTAACGACTGGCTTAAAGCTTTTGATGGTGCCGATGATATTTTTTGCGTTACAATTACAAGCGGTCTATCAGGAAGTTATAATTCCGCTTGTGTAGCAAAAGAAATATACGAGACCGAAAATCCGGGAAAACGTGTTTTTGTTATAGATACGCTTTCTGCCGGTCCTGAAATCACATTAATAATTGAAAAACTTGAAGAGTATATTAAAAGCAATATGGATTACGAAAATATTTGTGAAAAAATTATGTCTTATATCAAGACAACCGGTCTTGTGTTCATGTTAAAGTCATTAAAGAATTTTGCAAACAACGGCAGAATTTCACCTGTAGTGGCAAAGCTCGTCGGCATTGCAGGCATTTGTATTGTTGGTAAAGCCAGTGACGAAGGAACGCTTGAACCTAAGCACAAATGCAGGGGCGAAAAGCGTTCACTTGAAACTTTGGTAACTCTTCTTGAAGAAGAAGGTTTAAAATCGGGTAAAATCAGCATTGGTCACTGTCAAAATGAG
>JBGVDY010000306.1:0-9606 GCA_045119585.1 Acutalibacteraceae bacterium
GCTCATTTTTCGAACAATGCTGACGCATTTGTTCTGTCCTTCAATACTTTTAAAGTACTTGACTTTCTCTCAATTTCTCTCGAGAATTGTCGGGTCCTTATTATTGTCGTTGTTTAATTTTCAAGGTCCGTTTTGCGCTCCACTTTTCAGGGCGCCCGATTATAGTACCACACCTATTCCCTTTTGTCAACACTTTTTTTAAACTTTTTTTAAAAAATTTTTTATTCTTTTTTAATACACAATATCTTGGGGTTTCGTTATATTTCAACCACATTCGGGCATAAAAAATAAGGGAGCAAAATGCCCCCTTATATATAATATGTATGCTCGAGCGCAATTTTTTAAGCTTTTATCCCAAAATTACTATACCTGCAATTACAAGAGCAATAACAGCATAATGCTTCCAAGACATTTTTTCTTTTAGGAAGATTCTGCTCCACAAAACCGAAACCGCACAGTAAGCCGAGATAATTACCATACCAACTGAGAAATCGCTAAACATAACTGCCATATAGAACACTTGACCGACAGTTTCACAAAGGCCGCCAAAGTACAAATGCTTATTACCTTTAAATATGGTATCTTTTTTAACGAGTTTTACCCAGATGAATGCAAATACAGCCAAAACGAAGAAAGTCAGTTCAAAAGCGGAGTTTGCAGCATAGTCGCTCATTTCTACTCCTGTTTTTTCGATAAACCAATCGGAGAAAAGGAATTCATCGCCAACCGTTCCAAGTGCATCTATTATTAGATATGAAATTGGAAGCAAGAAAGCGAGTATACTTTTAGCATATTTACGGTTCGCTTTTTCCTGTCTTGCCTTTTTAACTTCTTCGTCTTCCCTTTGCTCAACAAAACCAAGTGCTATAATACCTACGGTTATCATAACAATACCAACAACTGTGGTAGTTGTTATTTCTTCCGCAGAGGTCAAGCCTAAAAGAAGACATAAAATAAATGCCAACGCGCCAGAAGAGTTACAAATAGGTGAAGAAATTGAAAGCTCGATATAACGAAGTCCGATATAGCCAAGCACCATTGCTAAAATATAAAGTCCCGCTACCGGCAAGTAATAGATAAAGTCCATAAACTTAAAATCGGTATAGAACAAGCTTGCAACCATCTTCGGCACCGCATCTACTCCTACGGTGTTATCGATTAACGCGCCACCGATGAGGGTAATAAAGAAATGGATGCCCATTATAAGGCCAACCGCAAAAACAACTTTCCAATGACTGTTTTTATCACGTTCGCGTGTTCCCATTTTAGAGAACAGGTCAGAACCACTCCAACAAAGCAAAGCTAAAATAGAAAAAATGTAATACATATATTATCTCCTTTATAAAACATAAATTTTTATTTTAAAATATATGTTTTACTCGGAGGCGGTCTACGTCTGAACACCCTGCAGGGTGCTAATTTTTTAAGTCTCTTTGTCATATATTTATTCCGCTAATCTGCGCGCGAAATCAGATAACTCTTCATCGCTGAAAAATTCAATTGTAATTTTGCCTTTTCCGTCACCTGTAGATGTTATGCTAACCTTGCGGTGAAGCTCGTTCTTGAGTGAAAGCTCGACTTCGTTATAAAAGGTGTTTTTTGCAGCTTTCTTGGGCGCTTTAGCGCCTTTTTTCGCTTTTGACGACATCTTTTCAAGCTCACGTACCGAAGCGCCGTTTGTCGCCATTTCAAGCATCTGCTTTCGTGTTTCTGCATCATCTACAGAAAGCAAAGCTCTGGCATGACCTGCCGAAATAACCCCCACGCGCAAAGCCTGTAATTCTTCATCGGTGAGATTTAATAAACGAAGGGCATTGGTAACAGCGGTACGGGATTTACCAACGCGCTTTGCTACTTCTTCCTGAGTGAGCGAGAAAGAATCTATAAGCGAACGGTAGCCGAGCGCTTCTTCAACCGCATTTAAATCTTCACGCTGAAGATTTTCAATAAGCGCCAATTCCATAAGTTCTTGGGGGGCTACATCCTTTATAACCACAGGAACCTCGTAAAGACCGGCAATACGGCAAGCGCGCCAACGTCTTTCACCCGCGATTATACTATATCTACCATTTGTTTCAGGCTTAACCACAATAGGTTGTATAAGACCGTGCTCCGCAATACTTTCAGCAAGTTCTGACAAAGCATCTTCATCAAAATCCTTACGCGGTTGCTCGCGATTGGGCTCTATATCGTTAAGGTTTACATTTATAACTCCGCCGTTTTCGGTTGAGTTTTCATTAAATAAGGCATCAAGACCTCTACCGAGTCCGCCTTTTTTTGCTGCCATTTTAACCCCTCCTGTTTTTCTTTAAAAATTCTTTAGCAAGAGCGTTATAAGCATCACTGCCCTTTGAACGCTTATCATAGTACTGAATAGGCATACCAAAGCTTGGTGCTTCGGAAAGTCTTACCGCGCGTGGTATAACCGATTTATAAAGCTTGTCTGAAAAATACTTTTTAATTTCACCCACAACCTGTGCGGTTAAATTAAGTCTTCCGTCGTACATTGTAAGTACTATTCCCTCAAGTTCGAGAGTTTGGTTATAAAGTCTTTTAACCTGTCTTACAGTAGCCATAAGCTGCGAAAGACCTTCTAATGCAAAGTACTCGCATTGTATAGGCACTAATACCGTGTCGCTTGCGTTCAAAGCATTTATGGTGATAAGTCCCAATGATGGCGGACAGTCGATAAATATGTAATCGTACTTTTCTCTTACAACGGATAATGCCATTTTGAGTTGAGCTTCGCGGTGGTCGATTTCAATTAAATCAACTTCCGCCGCAGCTAAATCAATCGAGGCAGGGATTATATCAACGTTTTTGTATGCGGTTTTTATAATAGCATCATCGGTTTTTCCATTACCTACAAGCAGCTCATAAGTAGAAACCTTGTTTTCTTTTTTGTTTATACCATATCCGCTTGTGGTATTTCCTTGTGGGTCAGCATCAACTAGTAACACCTTCTTGCCCGCAATACCTACTGCCGCAGCAAGATTTACCGAAGTTGTAGTTTTACCTACACCGCCTTTTTGGTTAACTATGGAAACAATTTTTCCCATTTTAAAATCTCCTAATCGCCTTTTGTTTCACGTGAAACATATTTTCCTTAAATATTATACCAAAATCGTTCCAAAATGTAAATATGCAAAATAAAAAGGAAGTGCAGAACACTTCCTTTTAACTTTTATCATCAGGTTTGACACATATCGCTGCAATAAATCCAAATAGAACAGATGCCGTAATTCCGGCGGCAGTGGCTTCAAGGCCGCCCATTAAAGCACCTATAATGCCATGCTCGGTAACCGCCGCTTTTACTCCACGAGCCAAGCTATAACCAAACCCGGTAAGTGGGACTGTGGCGCCTGCACCCGCAAATTCCACCAACGGCTCATAAACTCCGATGGCGGTTAATAAAACGCCTACCACCACAAATGACACCAATATTCTTGCCGGGGTTAGTTTCGTATAGTCAATCAGCAACTGACCTACAACACATATAAGTCCCCCAACCACAAAAGCTTTGAGACAATCCAAAATCAATCCCATATTTCGCACTCCTAACCTATAATGTTTCACGTGAAACATTTTTACTATTTTGTGCGAAAGAATTTGTTTTATTCAATATTAAAACATTTATATATAGTGCTTTTCGCTAATTCGTAATCCAGGTGCCTTACACGTATATTATCCGCACGTTCACTACGAACAAAAACTTTTACTCGACAGGTTTTATAGAAAACATCGGGCAAAAACCTTATAATACGAACTTCTCCGATATTTTCCTTCGGGCAGTAAAGCTCAAAGGTTCTAAGCCCACGCGTACTACGGGCAAAAATATTTTCGCCAAAAGCTATTTTAGAACGGTTAAACTCGAACACGCCCATATAAGCATACGAAAGTATTAACGTGCAAGCAACTAACGTTAAAAACAATATGAATCTGGTAAAATTATCGAAAATTGATGCACAATATATCGAAACTGCTATTACCGCCAAAAAGTAAATTGCCGGTAGAAACAAAAATCGGCTTTGGGTTAAATAATTATGCTTTGGCCGTATTCCCTTTTCATCCGGTACAAAAAACGGAAAATACTTTGCGAGCTTGTTGCGAATCTCTTTATTAGCACCAAGCGGAATAATAACCTCCGATTCGCTTTTAGTATCGCCGTAACCGCCAACGCTTACTTTAAGCGCATAACGGCGAAGCAACTGCATTAAGAGTGTTTGCTCTACCTTAATATTATTGATTGCACTCTTTTTGAACGAAGTACGAGCTTTTACTATTGCGCCCGAACGAACTTCAAGCTTGTTTTCACCTACATAAAACTTAAAGTTTACATATTTTAAAAAGGAATAGATAAACGAAACAAAATAAGCCAATAAAATTATAAGACTTATAGTATTCACAATAGGCGGAAAATAAGTTTCAACCTTGCTTGAAATATTATTAATTTCATTGAGCAGCATATCGCTTATACCTATTCCCAAAAGTGTACCGGCGCGGTTTATTATAGGAACTGCCACAAGCATACCCGTAAATGCTGAAGAAGTTGTTGCTGCAAGCACTGCAACCTTTATCGCACTATACTTTATTTTCTTGCGCTCGGTTTTACCGTAAAGCAACGCCGATACTTCTTTGCTGTTTTTAAGCCATAACTTAAACTGAAAATCGGTACGGTTATGAACACCTGCTTCGGTATTAATTTTAAAGGTTACCGAGCGGCATATAAAATCTATCGGGTTTTGTGTGTTTTGTATTGAAGAAAGCTTTTTAATATCAAGCTTGGTAACACTTTTAAAAAGAAAACCATAGGTTATGGTTAAAATTTTGCTTTCTGTATCGTATACGATTTTATAAGACCGCCACCGCAAAACGGCCAGCGCCAAGATGGAAGCCATAACAATTATTGAAAAACCTGTTACACCTTCAAAATTGCGCTCGGTTAAATATTGTTCAACCGCCTTGATTACAGGCAGAAACAATACTATAAGTGTTGGGCGTATAAACGAAAAAATCATTAAGGGGTGCGCCTTATACGTTTTAATCATATTGCGCCTCACTTGTAAGCGTGCTTGTAATCTTCTCAACATCGGAAAGATCTATTTCAGGCACAATAATTCTACTGCGTGCCGCTTTAAATGAAAGCGAAGTAACACCCATAATTCGCGCCAAAGGTGTTGCAAAGCTTTGAGCGTAAATCAATCGGGTATACGGCATAATATGACTGACCTTGACAAAAACACCCCGGTTTATAATAATTGCTTCATCGCCAAATAAAATCTCATAACTTTTGAATAAAGCAGGTAAATACCATACTTCCGCAACAACAGCCAAGATTATTATCGCGAAAACAGCTATTTTTAATATGCGTGGAAAGGGTACAAAATAAAAGCAAAGTCCAACCAAAATTGCGGTTAACATAACAACACGAATTTGCCAAAGCCACAAGGTCTTTTTAGGTAAGTTTTGTGTTTTCACGTTACTCCCCCTTAATTTTACTCCAATACTCTTTACAAAGCGTTTCAGTCTTATTATCGCCGAAGTTGTAATACTTCTTGTTTTTTAAATCATCAGGTAAATATTGTTGGTTTACATAATGTTTTGGATAGGAGTGTGGATACAAGTAATGCTGACCCTTTACGGCAGCATCCTCCCCATCAAAGTGCTTATTTTGTAAATGTCGCGGTATATCGCGGCCAAGACCACGCTCAATATCTGCCATTGCGGCATTTATAGCATCGTGGGCAGAAACGGATTTCGGTGAAGTTGCCACTAAAATTACCGCATTCGCAAGTGGAAGCCTGGCTTCAGGAAGTCCTACCATCATTGCAGTATCTACCGCCGCCTTTACTATAGGTATAATTTGCGGATAAGCAAGACCAACGTCTTCGTTTGCACAAACCAAAAGTCGTCTGCAAGCACTTGGTAAATCCCCCGCCGCCAAAAGTCGTCCTAAATAGTAAATTGCGGCATCCGGATCTGAACCGCGCATCGATTTTTGATATGCGGAAATAATATCATAGTGTTGGTCACCGTCACGGTCGTACCTTATCGAGTTGAAATCCAAAATTTCTTCTACTTGAGAGTCTTCTACTGTTATACTATCTCCAAAATCTGCAGTAGCAATACATAATTCAAGCATATTTAAGGAACGGCGAACGTCCCCGTTAGATGCGGTAGCAATCTTAGCGACTGATTTTTCCGAAAGAATAATATCCTTACCCTTTTGCTCCGAAATAATTTTAACGCCCCTGTTTATTACTTCTATTATATCTTCTTTGGAAAGAGATTTAAACTCAAAAACCGTTGAACGGCTTAAAATTGCGTTATAAACATAAAAATACGGGTTTTCGGTGGTAGATGCAATAAGCGTAATATCGCCATTTTCTATATAAGAAAGCAAAATTTGTTGTTGCTTTTTATTAAAATACTGTATTTCGTCAAGATAGAGTAAAATTCCGTTAGCGGTATCAATAGTACCGATTTGGTTTACTATATCCTTAATATCAGCGGTGGAGGCGGTGGTCGCATTCAAATAACAAAGCTTTTTATTGCTTGTTTTTGCAATAATGTTTGCAACGGTGGTCTTACCTACGCCCGAAGGCCCGTAAAATATTAAATTTGGTACGTTACCCGAATCAATAATTTTTCTTAAAATTTTGCCGTCACTTAAAAGGTGTTTTTGACCTGCAACATCCTCTATTGTTTGAGGTCTTAACGCATCTGCTAACGGTGAAGCCATTCTTTCACTTCCTTGTTTTTAGTTTACACACCTTTATTATATTACTTTTTATAACTAGTTTCAATACTCATTAAAATAATTCTTTTTTCATACAATTAAATATGCTCTTTAGAAGGAGAATTGTTGTGAAAAAAACACTTTTTATAAAAAATGCGCTAATTTTAACTGCTTCTTCTTTAATTTTGCGGTTTGCAGGCATAATTTTCAAGGTTTGGCTGGCGCAAAAAATAGGCAGCGAAGGCATAGGTCTTTATCAGCTTGTATTTTCGGTCTACGTTTTAGCATCTACTTTTGCTATAAGCGGCACTTCCACCGCCGTTACCCGACTTGTAAGTGAAGAATTAGCACTCGAAAATAGCAAAGATGCTTTTAAAATATTAAGGCGCGCTATAGAAATTTCTTTAATAATTGCATTTTTATCGATAGCGGTGCTGCTTTTTAGCGCCAATTATATAAGCGATGTTATACTAGGCGACCCGAGAACACTGCCCGCTTTAAAAATTTTACCGCTTAGTCTCCCTTTTATAGGTGTAACTTCCTGTATTCGTGGATATTTCATCTCTAGACGGAAGGTAACACCTAATGCCCTTTCGCAAATTTTTGAACAAGCTGTTAGAATTATAATTATTCTGCTTCTTGTAAATAAATTTTTCGAAAAAGGTCTTGCCGCATGCTGCTTCGCGGTAATTTTAGGAGATATTATAGCCGAAATTCTTGCTTGTTTATTTCTTTACATTAATTTTATTTTTGATAGAAAAAGTCTTAAAACTCAAAGTATCAACGTCCAAAGAGTTCCTATTTTCAGGCGAATTTTACATATTTCAATCCCGATTACTTTAGGTAGGTACCTAAATACAGGACTACGCACCGCAGAAAATATTTTAGTACCTAAAAATTTATCAAAATATCCAAAATCGGGACATTCTGCACTGTCACAGTTTGGTATGATAAAAGGAATGGCTCTACCGATTTTGTTTTTTCCATCAGCAATACTTAATGCCATTTCTACCCTTTTAATACCCGAAATATCTGAAGCGGTTGCGCTAAAGCGAAATACAATCGTAAAAAATACCTGTGAGCGAATTTTTAAAATAACCACCCTTGTTGGTATCCTTTTCGGCGCAATTTTCAGTACTATAGGTAGGGAAATAGGTTGGCTAATCTATAAAAATGCCGACGTTGGAAGTTTGATTATTTATCTATCGCCAATTGTTCCACTAATGTATTTAGACAGTATTTGTGATGGAATGCTAAAAGGTTTAGACCAACAAAACTTCACATTTTGCATAGCAATTTCAGATTCATTAATACGAATAGTATTGATATTATTAATGCTTCCAAAAATGGGACTTAACGGATTTATAATAATAATGTATTTTTCAAATTTTTTAACCTGCTTTTTAAACGTATCAAGATTAATAAAAATAAGCGGTGCGCAAGTAAAAATTTTTAAATCGGTATTGTTACCAATAGTTATTGCTGTTTTATGTAATTTTAGCATTCGTTATTTATTATCACATCTTACTTTTTTGAATAATCTTTGGTATACAATAATTTTTTGCGTTTTTTCATGTTTAAGCTACATTTTGCTAATTTTTGCTTTAAAAATAGCAAAAAAGGAGGACTTTTTACGCTAAAAATCCCTATAAATAGGGGCTTTTTTGACCAAAAACACCATATTTTGTGTTTCAGATGATTATTTTGCCCCTTGTCGTGTACCCCATCACAGGCATTGTTTTCTATTGGCTGAGAAGCAGGTAAAAATCACAAATAAAACAAGCGAACAGTACATATACTGCTCGCTTATTTCGTTTGGCAACAGAGAAAAATCTCTCCATTTATATTATAGCCTATTTACGGGCAATTGTCAATATAAATATATTGTTTTATATTTATATTAGAATATTAACGGAGAATAATTATGATTAGATTTGACAAGTTGTGGACAACACTCAAAGAACGTAACATTTCACAATATAAGCTAATTAAAGAATACGGTATAAGCACCGGTCAACTTGACAGGCTAAGAAAAAACGCAAATGTTAATACCTATACTCTTAATATGCTTTGCGAGATTCTCAATTGCGAATTATCTGATATTGCAGAATTTATACCTGAAAAAAAGTAACCTAAAATTTTAGGTTACTTTTTTTATCTCAATTTTTTAAAAAAATCTTGTAAAAGGTTTTTACATTCATCTTCGCATATTCCGGCATAAATTTCCACTTTGTGTCCTAGCGGATAATCGCATAAATTTATAACCGAATCCATACACCCCATAGTGCTATCGAACGCGCCGAACACAACAGTCTTTATACGGGCATTAATTATAGCGCCCGTACACATAGGGCAAGGCTCTAAGGTGACGTAAAGCTCGCACCCGTCGAGTCGCCAACTGCCTAAAGTTTTGCAAGCTTCATTAATAGCTTCCATTTCGGCGTGGGATAAAGCATTTTGTTTTTGCTCACGGTGGTTTCTGCCTTTGGCTATAATTTTTCCATCCTTAACTATTACAGCACCTACCGGAACTTCACCTTCCATATAGGCTTTTTTAGCTTCTTCTATGGCTTCCTTCATAAATTCTTTCATAATTTTTCTCCAATTAAAAAGGCAGTCGTTAGGGAGACACTTCGTAAAGAAGTGTTCTTCCTACCTTCTTTTCATATAAAAATTGATAATTTCGGTCTGAAAGTGTCATAGTGGGTTACACACTTTAAAATCAACCTATCTCAAAGATAAGAATAATAAGTGATATTGTGAGACAGGTCTCACAGTGATATTTTGCCTTTTTTGCAAAGTGATATGAAAACCTATCGGTTTTCGTGATATTATATTCGCCATTAAAACTGTCCAAAGGACAATAT